>JAKUSY010000044.1 GCA_022451445.1 Planctomycetota bacterium | reverse complement strand
GGAATACACATCGAGCGTCCTGCGCGGCGACTACTGCCTGGCCAAGGCGGGAATGGGCATGCTGACCAGCCTCTTCGCCGACCGCCTGGCAGCGGAGAATATCCCGGTCAACGAGATCCGTCCGGGCATCATAGCTACCGACATGACCGCCGACGCCAGGGACAAGTATGACAAGCTCTTCGCCGAGGGCCTGACTCCCTTCAGGCGCTGGGGCCAGCCCGGGGACGTCGCCCGGGCGGTGCGCGCCCTGGTCAGCGGCGCCTTCGACTTCGCCACCGGCTCCGCCATCGATCTCGACGGCGGCTTCCACCTGCGCCGGCTCTGAAAAAGAGCCCCCGCTCAGGCCCCGGTCAACTCCTTCAGCTCAGCCTTGAGCCCCTCCCTGCCGCCCTCCTCCCAGACGCGGATGAAGTGCGTCCCGACGACCGCGATGTCCGCGTGGCCCCGCAGGCTCTCGACCTGCTCGCGCCGGGATATGCTGAAACCGACCGCTATGGGCATGCCGCAGGTCTCCCGGGCGAGGGAGAGAAAACCCGTCAGCTCCCGCATCTCCAGCTCCATCTCCTTGCCGGTGGTCCCGGTCCTCGACGTCGCGTAGAGCAGTCCGCTGCCGGCCTCCGCGATGACCTCGAGCCGCTCCCTGCCCGTATTGGGCGAGACCACGTAGACCGGGTGCAGCCCGGCGCTCCCACAGGCCGCCTTGTACCCCTCGCGGACCATCTCCGGCGGCAGGTCAGGCAGGATGAGGCCGCTGGAGCCGGCAGCGGCGGCGGCGGCGGCAAACCCGGCAACGCCATCGGCTCCGCCGCGGCCGCCGCTGGCGGCCTGGCGGTAGGCGAAGGCGATGTTGAAGTAGCTCATGAAGAGGAAGGGAAGCTCGAAACGCCCGCTCACCGCATCCATGAACTCGAAGGCGTCCTGGACGCGGACCCCGCCGTCGAGCGCCGCCTGGCAGGCTCGGGTAATAACCGGTCCATCGGCGGTCGGATCGCTGAAGGGAATCTGGATCTCTATGAAATCCACCCCGCAGCCGGCCATCGTCTCGACCAGCTTCATGGACTCCTCCATGGACGGATAGCCCAGGACGATGTGGGTCATCAGACCGACCCGGTCCTCGGAGCGAATCTTCTCGACCGCGGCCTCGATCCTCCCCGCTCCCCGGTTTTCCCGACCGCTCATTGAATCCTCCCGGCGCCATACTCCCGGCAGTATTTCATCCAGGCCTCGTCACCGACCGCGTCAGCCACGATGAAGATGTCCTTGTCGCCGCGGCCGGAAACGTTCACGACAACGACATTGTCCTCTGGAAGCGACCCGGCGTTCTTCACCACCCAGGCCAGGGCATGGGATGATTCCAGCGCGGCGATAATTCCCTCCTTGCCGGCGGTGAGCTGGAAGGCCTCGATAACCTCCCGGTCGCTCGCCGGGGAGAACTCGACCCTCCCGATGTCCCTGAGGTAGGCATGCTGCGGTCCGATCCCGGCGTAATCGAGGCCGGCGGAGATGCTGTGGGTCTTCTGAACCTGCCCATCATCGTTCTGCAGGAAGTAGGACTTGTAGCCTTCGATGACTCCCGTCCTGCCCCCCTCGAAGCGGCAGGCGTGCTCTCCGGGCTCGAGACTGCGGCCGCCGGCCTCCACGCCGACAAGACGAATCGCCTCGTCATCGAGGAATTCATTCCACAGGCCGAGCGCATTCGAGCCGCCTCCAACACAGGCGACCAGCACATCGGGCAGACGCCCCTCGGCCTCCATGATCTGTGCCCGCACCTCCCTGCCGATCACGGACTGAAAGTCCCTGACGATCATGGGGTAGGGATGGGGGCCGAGCGCCGAACCCAGCAGGTAATAGGTATCGCCGACGTTCCAGGTCCAGTCCTTGAGCGCGGCGTTCACCGCGTCCTTCAGGGTCCGGGTGCCGTCCTCCACCGTCTCGACGGTCGCGCCAAGCTGGCGCATCCAGAAAACGTTGGTGGCCTGCCGCCTGACATCCTCCGCGCCCATATACACCGTGCAGGGAAAGCCGAAACGCGCCGCCACGGTAGCGGTGGCGAGGCCGTGCTGGCCGGCGCCCGTCTCGCAGATGATACGCTTCTTCTTCATGCGGGATGCGAGCACCGCCTGCCCGATGCAGTGGTTGATCTTGTGGGCCCCGGTCGCCCCGAGCCCCTCCTGCTTCAGGTAGATCTTCGCCCCTCCTAGATGCTCGCTCAGGTTGCGGGCGAAATACAGCGGTGTCGGACGTCCCGAATAATTCTTGAGCAGGTCGTCCACCTCGGACACGAAGCTTTCCTCGTCCTTCCAGCGCTGGTAGGCGGCCTCGAGCTCATCGAGGGCCGGAACCAGCATCTCGGGAACGTAGCGTCCGCCATACTGTCCGTAGAAACCCTGCTCATCCGGCAGCGGGACACCGCCGCCATCCTGCTCCTGATTTTCATCGACCATATCTGATCCGTACCTTCCATTTGACCAGCCGGGGGAATTTCCAGTCACCTGCGAAAAACCCGGCCATGGGCTCAGAGCGAGTTTAATGCAAAGAAGGCCCTGCGAGAAGCCTGAGCACGCCACGATCCCGAGTTGTTCGAATTCTCTACAAACCTCTTGGTTACAGCAGGATGCGCCATTGGGGGTGAGGCTAAATCTGCTCTCTTCTTCCTTGTTAGAGGCCTGCGCGCTCTGGTATTCTCGCCCGTTTACACGTAAACGACCGCTATTGAACGAGGTAATCCCGTGTTGAAGCTAGCTGTTCTGGGAGGAGATGGAACCGGCCCCGAAGTCGTCGCCGAGGGCCTCAAGGTCCTTGACGCCGTCAGTAAAAAAAACGGCTTTGAGTACAGTACCGAGTAATTCGACTTTGGCGGCAAACGCTACCTGGAGACCGGCGAGGTCCTCCCCGAGGGCGCGGGGGAGACGTTCAGGGGTTTCGACGCGATCTATCTCGGCGCCGTCGGGCATCCGGACGTGGCCCCGGGAATCCTCGAAAAGGGCCTGCTGCTCGAATTGCGTTTCCAGCTCCAGCAGTACATCAACCTGCGGCCGGTCAAGCTCTACGAGGGAGTCGAGTGTCCCCTGAGAGACAAGGGCCCCGAAGACATCGACTTCGTCATCGTCCGGGAAAACACCGAGGACCTCTACGTCGGCTCCGGCGGCTTCGCCCACAAGAATACCGACATGGAGGTCGCAACCCAGCTCATGATCGCCACGCGGGCGGGAGTCGAGCGCTGCCTGCGCTACGCCTTCGAGTTGACCAGGGAACGTGACCAGGAAAAACGGCTGACCCTCGTCGCCAAGACCAACGTGCTGACCTACGCCCACGACCTCTGGGACCGGGTCTTCAACGAGCTCAAGGAAGAATACAGCGACATTGAAACCGACTACAACCACGTGGACGCCTGCTGCATGTGGATGGTCAAGAACCCCGAGTACTACGACGTCATCGTCACCCCGAATATGTTCGGCGACATCATCACGGACCTCGGCGCCATGATCCAGGGCGGCATGGGTATCGCCGCCGGCGGCAACATCAATCCCGCGGGAGTCAGCATGTACGAGCCGATCGGCGGCTCGGCCCCGAAGTACACCGGACAGAACGTCATCAACCCGCTCGCGGCGATCTGCGCTCTCTCGATGCTGCTGAAATACAGCGCCGGCCAGGATAAGTCCGGTATCGAGGTGGAGTCCGCAGTCATGGGCGTGGTAAAGAAGCTCGACAGTCTCTCCGCCGGAAAGATGGGATACTCGACCTCCGAGGTCGGAGACATGGTGGTCGACGCGCTTGGAGACTGAGGCGGCCGGTAAAACCGGGGAGCTATTAGAGTGAATGCATTTCGCCAGGAAGCGCTGGATGTTCTAAGCCGGCACACCGGCATGGAGCCCTCGGAAATCGACGCCGTCCTCAGCCGGCCGCACAAGCCAGAGCTCGGAGATTTCGCCTTCCCCTGCTTCCAGCTCGCCAAGGAGCTCAAGAAGGCGCCGCCACAGATTGCCGAGGAGTTGGCTGAAAAGGTCGCGGGCGAGCTCGAGCTGCTCACCGAGGCCCGGGCTCTCGGCCCCTACCTCAATCTCTTCGTCAACCGCCAGGAGTTCGCCCGCAGCGTATTGCACGCCCCCAGCGCCCTCGCTGAGGATATCGGCAAATCCAGCGAGGGTGAGGGCCGGGTCATCGCCATCGACTTCTCCTCTCCCAATATCGCCAAGCCCTTTCACGTCGGGCACCTGCGCTCGACGATCATCGGCAGCACCCTCTATCGCATCTTCGCCAGCCTGGGCTACGAATGCGTGGGGATCAACCACCTTGGCGACTGGGGAACCCAATTCGGTAAGCAGATCGTCGCCCTCAAACACTGGGGCGAAGAAAAAGACCTCGAGGACCTCGATGCCCTCAACGATCTCTACGTCAGGTACCACGAAGAGGAGCAAAAGGAGCCGGGACTCGCCGACGAGGCCAGGGACTGGTTTCGCCGCCAGGAGCAGGGTGACGCCGAGGCCATCGCCCTATGGGAGAAAATACGGGAAACCAGCCTGGACTATTTCAAGATGATCTACGAGCGGCTCTCGGTCAGGTTTGACCACTATACGGGAGAATCGTTCTTCAACGACAAGATGGACGCGGTCGTCGACAGGGCTGATTCGCTCGGGCTGACCTCGGTTTCCGAGGGCGCCCTGGTGATCGACCTCGAAGAGCATGGCATCGACACCCCCGCACTGCTGCGCAAGACCGATGGAGCCACGCTCTACATGACCCGCGACCTGGCTGCCGCCTGCCACCGCCACGAGAGCTATAAATTCGAGAAGCTTCTCTATGTCGTGGGCACCGCGCAATCACTGCACTTCCGTCAGCTCTTCAAGGTGCTCGAGCTGATGGGAGAGCCCTGGGCGGGGGATTGCATGCACGTCAACTTCGGCCTCGTCCAGGGCATGTCGAGCCGCAAGGGCAACGTGATCTACCTCGAGGAGCTCCTCGATGAGGCCAAGCGCAGGGCGCAGGAATACATGAGCGCGAACGTCGACAAGCGCCCCGAGCTCGAAGACGAAGAGGCCGTCGCGGAGGCTGTCGGCATCGCCGCCATCTTCTTCAGCGACCTCGGCAAGCAGCGCATCAAGGACTACAACTTCTCCTGGGAGCGGGCCATCTCCTTCGAGGGAGACACCGGCCCCTACCTGATGAACGCGCACGCCCGCATAGCGGGCATCATTCGCAAATGCGGAATCGAGCTCGACCCGGACGCTGACGTCACCCTTCTCGAAGAGCAGTCCGCCCACGACCTGGTCTCGCTCATCTCACGATATACCGACGCGCTCAGGGAGGCCGCGAAAACCTGTGAGCCATCGATCCTGGCCGCCTACCTCCTCGACCTCGCCCGGGCGCTCCACTCGGGCTACAAGGAGCTGCGGGTAAAAGGCGAAGAGAAAAAAATCGCCGCCGCGCGGCTCCTGCTGCTGGCGGTGGTGAAAAACGTACTCGCCAGCGGCATGAAGATCCTCGGGATCAAGCCCCTGGAGAAGATGTAGGGCGAGCGCGCGTCGATTCTTTACTACCTTCGCGCCCGAAGCTACAATCCGGTATTGGCGATAAGCCGAAACCGAAAAAAGAAGATACCGGAATCAGCCACATGAAAGTCACCGTCGCGAAAGCCCTGGGAACCTGTTTTGGAGTGCAGGATGCCATCGACCTGGCGATGGATGATGCCTACCGCGACAGGCTCACCATCATCGGCCAGCTGGTGCACAATCCGCAGGTTGTCGAGGACCTGCGTACCCGCGGCGTGAACATCGTCGATCAGCTCGATGACTCGATCTCCACCCCGAACGTCATGATCACCGCCCATGGCGCTCCGGAGTCGATGCATGCGGACGCCCGCGCGATGGGCTACAACGTGATCGATGCCAGCTGTCCCCTGGTCCTGCGTGTCCACAAGGCCATCGCCGGCTTCGTTCGTGAAGGCTTCCACCCTGTCGTCATCGGCCAGGCCTCGCATGTTGAGGTGAAGGGTATCGTCGGCGATCTCGATGACTATACCGTTATCGCCACCTCGGATGAGCTCGAGAAGCTGGCGACCCATAAGAAGATCGGCATCGTCTCGCAGACCACCCAGCAGATCAAACACGTCAGTGACCTCATCGACAAGATCCGGGTGATGTATCCCGAGATGGAGATCAGGTTCCAGGATACGGTCTGCCAGCCGACCAAGGATCGCCAGGTCGCCGCGCGCGAGCTGACCAGCGAGGCTGACGTGATGATCGTCATCGGCGGCTACAACTCATCGAATACCAAGAAGCTCAAGATGGTCTGCGACGAGTCCGGCGTGGAGGCGTATCACATCGAGCGGGCCAGCCAGCTGGTCCCCGGGATGTTCGAAGGCAAGGAGCATGCGGGGATCACCGCGGGCACCTCGACTCCCCGAGAGGTTATCGAAGAGGTCTATCTCGCCATCCTGAGCATGCCCGGTATCATCGTCTCGGAAGCATCCGGGATGCCGCCGAAGGAAAAGTACCTTCATTAAAATAAGGAGCATCCCCGATGCGGAAGCTCCCTGCGATCGAATCCGATTACCTCCTGGAGCTTGAAGAGCTCCCCGGCTACGACGAAGGCCGCGTGCTCTGGGAGGAAGCCTTCGGCCGCTCCATGCCGCTGCGCATCGAGGTCGGGGTCGGCAATTCACCGTTTCTCATAGAGGTCGCCTCCAGGGAACCCGGCTACAACTACCTCGGACTCGAGTACTCCCACAAGCGCGTGAGCAAGTTCCTCCTGAAGGTCCACAAGGCGGGCCTCGACAACATCCGCATGCTGCAACTGAACTCCGACAGGCTCTTTGGAGATTACATCCCCCCCGGCAGCGTAGATCACCTCTTTGTCAACTTCCCCGATCCGTGGCCGAAGCGTCGCCACGAAAAAAAGCGCTTCATCGCCACCGAGCGCCTGCGTCTTGCCACGTAGGTGCTTCGCCCCGGTGGCGGCTTCTCGCTGCGCACCGATGCGAAGGACTACGCGCTCGAAGCCCTCGATGCCCTCGAGGCCCTCGAGGCGAACGAAACTCTCGAAAACCTGTCCACCCCCGGCGGCTGGGCTTCCGAGCCGCTCTACCCCTTCGAGACCCCCTACGAGACCCGGTTCAAAGCGCAGGGGCTGCGGATATACTATTTCGAATACCGCAGACGACAGGAACCATCGTGAGCCCGGGCGCCCGCGCCGAAGCGTAACCGCAACACGAGATACCATGGCATCCGCAACGAAACGAAAACCCGGCCTGAAGGACAAGGTGTCGCGCCTTCCCGCCTCGCCGGGCGTCTACATCATGAAGGACTCCCGCAACCGGATCCTCTACATTGGCAAGGCGGTCAACCTGCGCAGCCGGGTGCGCTCCTACTTCGGAAAATCAAATGATGGGCGACTCTTCATCCGCCTGCTCATGGAGCGCATTGACGACCTTGACTGCATCCTGACCGAGACCGAGGACGAGGCGCTGATCCTCGAAAACAACCTCATCAAGAAGCACCGGCCGCTCTATAACGTCAGGCTCAAGGACGACAAGACCTATGTCAGCATCAAGGTAACCCTCAGCGAGGAGTGGCCCAGGGTGATGGTGACCAGGCGCTACAAGGCGGGAGAGGACCTCTATTTCGGGCCCTACGGATCCTCCACGGCGGTCAGGGAGATGCTCCGCGTCATCAAGACCGTCTTCCCGCTGAGGACCTGCACCAACGGCTTTTTCCGCAACCGCACCCGTGCCTGCCTCGAGTACGAGATCGGCCGCTGCACCGCACCCTGCGTGGACCTGATCTCGAAGGAAGACTACATGGAGGACGTCTCCCAGGTCGTGATGCTGCTCAAGGGCAAGAGCAGGGAGCTCGAGCGCATCATCGAAAAAAGGATGAAGGCGGCCTCCGAAAACCGCCTCTACGAGCTGGCCGCCCGCTACAGAGACCAGCTCGCCGCCATAGGCAAGGTCTTCGAGACCCAGAAGGTCGAGGAGTTCCGGCTCGGAGATATCGATGCCTTCTCCATCATCCGCGAAGGAAACTTCGTGGCGATCCAGGAGGTCCTGGTTCGAGAGGGAAAGATCATCAGCTCGAGGACCCACAGCTTCCGAACCGAGCTGCGCAGGGCGGAGGTGCTCTCGAGCTTCCTCACCCAGTGCTACCTCACCGACCGCTACATTCCACCCGAGGTTCTCTGTGACTCGGACTTCCGCGATCGCGAGCTCCTCGAATCCTGGCTCAGCGAAAAACGCGGTCGCCGATCACGCATCACCCTGCCCCAGAGGGGAGACAAGGCAGCCATCATCCGCCTTGCCAATCGCAACGCCCACAACAGCTTCCGCATCGAACGTGACGAGCAGGAACGGATGGAGACTCTGCTGGAATCCCTCGAGAAGCACCTGGAGCTGCCGGGCGCTCCGCGAAGGATCGAATCTTACGATATCTCCAATTTCCAGGGTTCGCTGGCGGTGGGCTCGATGGTCTCCTTCGAGGATGGGAAGCCGGTGCGAGACCGCTACAGGAAGTACAGGATCCAGACCGTCGTCGGTGCCGATGACTTCCGCTGCATGAAGGAGGTTCTCAAGAGACGGCTCGAGCGGGGCATCAAGGATGGTGACCTGCCCGACCTGGTCCTCGTTGACGGAGGCAAGGGGCAGCTCTCCAGCGCGCTGAAGGTGCTCAAGGAGATCGGGCTCTCCAGCCTGCCGGTGGCGGCCCTGGCCAAGGAGCGCCGCCGCAAACAAACCACCGAGCGTATCTTCCTCCCGGGCAGAAAGAATCCCATCGCCCTGGCCCAGGATACGCCCGAATCCCTCTACCTGCAGCGCATCAGGGATGAGGCGCACCGCTTCGCGATCCGCTACCACCGCGAGCTGCGCAGGCGGGATGCGATGAAGACCGGACTCGAGGATATCCCGGGAATCGGCAAGAAACGCCAGCAGGCCCTGCTCGACAGGTTCCGCACCCTCGAAAAAATTCGCGACGCCAGCACGGAGGAGCTCAGTGAGGTCATCGGGGATAAACTCGCACTCGACCTGCAGAGCGCTCTCAAACAGCGACCCACACGGAAAAAATGACCTCGCGACCTCAACCGAATCCTTAAAGTATTTCTTTTTAATAACTTAGGGGGTTCGAATGGACTCTCGCCGGTTGGCGCATCCACCAAGAGGGTGATAAACTTCTCCGTCAGGGCGGTTTTAGTGAAATCAAGGGGCAGCGGTCGTACCAGCACCCGGGGCGGGATCGAGTACGGCCGGCAAAGCCGCCATCAAGCGGAAAATCGAAAGGAAACTCCATGAGTTCATTCAACCGGGCTCCCAAACCCAGGATCGGTGAGATCCTGATCGATATGGGGCTGGTTACGGAGGAGCAGGTACAGCAGGCCCTCGGAGTCCAGGAGACGACCAAGGACACCCTCGGCTCGATCATGGTCGACATGGGCTGCCTGAGCGACAGCGACGTCACCAGGACCCTGGTGATGGAGTACCAGCTGCCCTACATCATCCTCGAGAACTACGAACTCGATGAAGAGCTCGTAAAGCTGCTCTCAGCCGATTTCCTCCATACCAACAAGCTCCTGCCGTTCGACAGGATTGGCGATACCCTCCTGTGCGCCGTAACCGAGGTGCCGCGCGAAGAGATCCTCGAAGAGCTCTCCCGGCAGACAGGCTGTAAGCCGGGTCTCTACGCAGCCTCCCTGAGCGAGGTCAGCCGCTACCTCGAGCACCTGGCCCCGCTGGGTCAGCAGGCTCCCGCCGAGACGGTCGACCAGGACTGAAAACGAGCCCCCGGTAACCGGCACGGCCGGCCACGCCCTGCCTGGTGGAGACTGGACACCTTGACTTGGTGCGCAGTCATCCTACAATCCTCTTTCCTCATCCCAGGCTGAAGGAAACAGGACATGATCCGGAAATCGGACCCCGGTCCCGCCCAGACACCCATGATGCAACAATACCTCCTCGCGAAGGAGAAGTATGCCGAGGAGATCCTGTTCTTCCGCATGGGCGACTTCTACGAGATGTTCTTCGAGGATGCCCACCTGGCATCGGACCTGCTGGGGATAGCCCTGACCTCCCGGTCAAAGGACAAGGACGCAATCCCGATGGCGGGGTTCCCCGTCAAGGCGCTCGACTCCTATCTGCCGAAGCTGCTGCGAGCCGGAAAGAGGGTCGCCATCTGTGAACAGGTTCAGGACCCCCGGGAGGCCAAGGGCCTGGTGGAGAGGGAGGTTGTCCGGGTCATCACTCCCGGCACTATCACCGATGAGAAAATCATCGGCGAGAAATCGAACAACTACCTGGCGGCGCTCTGCCTGGCGGTCCCGGCGAGCCAGAAAAAGAAAAAGTCCCGGGAGGCCTACGGCCTCGCCTGGATGGACGTGACCACCGGTGAATTCCTGGTATGGGAATCCGGCAGGCTCTCCGGCATCGCGACCCAGCTCGAGAGGATCTCCCCGGCCGAATGCCTCCTGCCCGAGAGTATCGCCTTCAACATCGAGCATCATCCCGCCTTCGCCGGGATGATGCGGGATTACCTCGTGACCCCCTTCTCCGACCCGGCCTTCGACCGGGAAACCGCCCATCGCAGCCTTGTGGATCATTTTCGAACCAGGACTCTCGACGGCTTCGGCTGTGAACATCTCGACCTCGCGATCCAGGCGGGAGGCGGCCTGCTGAGCTACGTTCAGGAGACCCAGAAGGTCGCCATGAAGCACCTCAACACCATCAGGGCGTACCAGGAGACGCGCGTGGTGCCCATCGACCGCGCCACCCGCCGCGCCCTCGAGCTGACAAGCACCCAGCGTGATGGTGAACGCAAGGGAACGCTGCTTGGGTCCTTCGACCGCACAGCCACGGCCGCCGGCGGCAGGAAGCTGAAGGCGTGGCTCCTCGAGCCCTTGACCGGGGTGGACGAGATCGTCCAGCGCCAGGAAGGCGTAGCTGAGCTCGTAGAGCGCCGGCAGGACCTTGAGCAGGCCATCGGCCTGCTCAAGCAGGTACACGATCTCGAGCGCATCTGCACCCGGATCAGCTACGGCAGCGCCAACGCCAGGGACCTCGTAGCCCTGGCCCATACCCTGGAGGTCGTACCCCTGCTGCAGAAGCTGCTCGAGCCTCTCGGCGCCGCGATCCTCACCGGCATCGGCAAGCGCATGCCGGCGCTGCCGGAACTCCGCGAACGGCTGGAGCAGGCCCTCCAGGCTGAGCCTCCCCTCCAGCTCAAGGAGGGGGGCATGATCCGCGAAGGCTACGACGAGGAACTGGATGAGCTGCGGCTGGTGAGCACCGAGGGCAGCCAGTGGTTCGCGCGCTACCAGCAGAAAGAAATCGACCGCACCTCGATCCCCAACCTGAAGGTCGGCTATGCGAAGATCTTCGGCTACTACCTCGAGGTCACCAACTCGCACAAGGACCGCGTCCCCGAAGAATACATCCGCAAGCAGACCCTCAAGAACTGCGAGCGCTACATCACTCCCGAGCTCAAGGAGTACGAGAACAAGGTCCTCCACGCCCGCGAGCGGGCCATCGACCTGGAGTACAGGATCTTCACCTCCCTGCGGGAGGAGGCGGCGAACCAGATCCCCATGCTGCAGCAGGCCGCCGAGGCTCTCTCCGAGCTCGACGTTCTCGCCACCTTCGCGACCCTGGCGACCGAGCGGGGCTACACCCGGCCCCTGGTCAACAACGGCTCCAGGCTGCTGATCGAAGAGGGCCGACACCCTGTCGTCGAGCGGGTGGCGACCACCGAGCCCTTCATCGCCAACTCAGTCGACCTCGATGAAGAAAACAACATCATGATCATCACCGGTCCGAACATGGCCGGCAAGTCCACCTACATCAGGCAGGTGGCGCTCCTGACGCTGCTGGCCCAGACCGGCAGCTTCATCCCCGCAGAGAGCGCCGAGATCGGCGTCATCGACCGGCTCTTCACGCGGGTAGGCGCCAGCGACGACCTGACCCGCGGGCAGTCGACCTTCATGGTCGAGATGAACGAGACAGCCAATATTCTGAACAATGCCACCGGGCGCAGCCTCATCATCCTCGACGAGGTCGGGCGCGGAACGAGCACCTTCGACGGGGTCAGCCTCGCCTGGGCCATCACCGAGTACATCGCCGACAGGATCGAGGCAAGGACCCTCTTCGCGACGCACTACCATGAGCTGACCGAGCTGACCCGCACCTATACGGGCGCCCGGAACTTCAACTTCGCCGTCAAGGAGTGGAACGAAGACATCATCTTCCTGCGAAAGATCATCGAGGGAGGCGCCGACAAGAGCTACGGAATTCACGTGGCACGGCTGGCGGGCATACCGGTGGAGGTCATCGACCGGGCCAGGGAGATCCTCGGAAATCTCGAGAACCAGGCGCTGGATCTCGACGATCGGCCGGCGCTGGCGCGAAAGACAGCAAAACCGAAGTCAGCCGATAGGCGAAAGG
>JAKUSY010000439.1 GCA_022451445.1 Planctomycetota bacterium | reverse complement strand
TGGTGACAATCTCCCGCAGCTTCGCGGCCTCAGCGGCGGGGATGACGCCCTTGCCGCGCCATTTGAAAACCCTCGACCACCTGTCGCTGATCATCGGGAGAAGATGAGCCGGCTCTTTCGATTCCAGGTCGCCGAGCCGTCCATCGACACCCGCGAAGCGCACCTTCTGGTTCTTCATCAGCTCCCTGGGACGATTTCCGCTGATCACCACCTTCACGGCACGCCGATGGTACCGGCCCTCCCGAACCTCACAAAGCATCTCGGTATACCCCGCAAGCAGGGCGTGAAGCGCCGTGTAGGTTTTCTCCGCGTTGTCCTTGATGTCGATGAGGAGAGTGAAAACCGGGCCGCCCTTGTGAACCCGTCCCGAGTTTTTCCTTGTCCTCTGGCGCAGGGGGTCAAGATAGAGCGCCTTCAGGGTGCGAGCCTTGTCCAGGCTCGATCGTTCGTGGGCGACGAGCAGCCTGCCCTCGACAAGAAAAATATCCGCCTCGGCGCTGCAGAAGCCGTGTGAGAGCGCGTCAAGGAGCGGCCTCTTGTGGAGGTAATCGTTGTGGGCGTGCGCCACGGGCAGAGGACGGGGCTCGTCGCCGCCTTCGGCTGCCAGTGCGTCAAAGGCGGGAGCCAGTGAAAGAATCAAGCCACAGATCGTTCTCATTCCAGTCTCCTGCACTCGCTTCCGGTCTCGAAAGACTCAGTCCCCCTCCGAAGGCAACGACGGATTATCTTTCGCCTTACCGGTCTCCTCGTCTTTGACCTCGGCCTTATCGCTCTCCTCGTCTTTTGACGCCGCCTCCGGCCCAGCGCCAAAGGCCTCGAGCGCGATCTTCTTGATCCCGCGGAGATCGAGCTTCCCGGTACCCAGCAGGGGCAGCTCCTTGACCTTCACGAACTGGTTTGGCCTGGGAATGAAGAGATTGGGGAGCCCCAACTCGCTGAGCTTGTCGACGATCCCGGGGATGACATCATCCTGCAACGTGTGCAGAACGGCAAGACGCTCCCCTTTCTTCTCATCCGGGATACAGGTCACGGCGAAAACCTGCAGCGTCTCTCCTGATGCCTCCTGGAGCGAGTCCTCGACCTTGCCGTGGGGAACCATCTCGCCGCCGATCTTGGAAAACCTCGCCAGGCGGTCTGTTATTCGTATAAAGCCCTCCTCGTCGAGAGCCGCGATGTCGCCGGTGACGTACCAGCCATCGCGCAGCACCTCGTTGGTCAGTTCTTCCTTGCCGAGGTAGCCCTGCATGATATTCGGGCCGCTGACCAGCAACATGCCCGGCTGTCCGATCTCCAGCTCCGTATCAAAATCATCCGGGTCGACCACCTTCACAGCGACCCCGGGAAGCGGCTGTCCCACGGTACCCTGCCGGGAGCCGGGCTGGTAGAAGCCGGCGGATCGGAAGTCGAGCGTATTGACCGCCACCACGGGCGCGCACTCAGTGGTCCCGTAGCCCTCCAGTGGGCGAATCCCGAACTGGTCCTCGAAAGCCTTCGCCACCCGGTCGGTAAGCTTCTCAGCCCCGGTGATCACGAGACGCAGCGAGCCGAACTGGGCCGCGGTGCAGCGCCTCACGTAGATCTGCAGGAAGGTGGGCGTCGACAGGAGCATGGTCACCTTGTACTGCTGCACCTTCTGGCCGATCATCTCCGCATCCACCGGATTGGGAAGGGAGACGCACCCGATGCCTTCATTGCTCGAGAACCAGAGGATCATGTAGCCGAAGGAATGAAAATGCGGCAGGATCCCGAGCAGGCGATCCTCCTCCCGGGGACGAACGATCTGCGCGACCGCCTCGAGGTTCGAGGCGACGTTGAAATGGCTGAGGAGCACTCCCTTGGGCTCCCCGGTAGAGCCGCTGGAGAAGATCACCGTAACGATGTCATCTACCGAGACCTTCCTGCCGCCGGAGCAGATTTTCTCGATCAGCGCGGTGGGAGCGAAGAGCGCCAGCAGCAGGGCCTTGAGCTTGCAGCCCAGGCCGATCGTCTTGGCGAGCTCTTCCGCCCAGATCGGTTCGATATTGGCCGGCAGCTCGACTCCCGCCTTCTCCAGGAAGGTCCTGCTGGTCACCACCGTTTTCAGGTTCGCCTGGCGAACCGACGATTCGAGTCCATCCTTTCCGACCGTGTAGTTCAGGTTGACGCTCGTCTTCGCCGACATCGCCGCGCCGATGTTGAGCAGGGTGGACGGCACCGAAGGAGGCAGCATGATGCCGACGTGCTTCTGATCCCTCCAGTCCCTGCGAAGCCTGAGACTCAACGCGATCGCGCCCATGAGGGCGCCGAGTCTCCCCACTCGGGGCCGCTGCAGATCGGCGCAGGCCATCCGGAACGGATGGCCGAAGAGATGCGCGAAAAAGACGCCGGCCGCGAGGCCGATCAGCGGACTGATTAGAATCCAGAGCCAGCTCACCTCTGACGCACCGAAAAGAGCGGCAATAAGACCGGGAAGACTGACAAAAAGAAAACCCAGAATGAAGCCGAGCCAGGAAAAGAGCTTCAGCAGCGGCCTGCAGGTGCGAATGAAACCGTGATGCAGCGGCTTCACCGTCTGGCGGTGGGTATTCCAGGCCGCGCTGCCGAGATCCTGCACCGCCTTGCGGATAGCGACAACCGGCGTATCGGGCTCCATCGCCTCGCCAAAGCTGATGGTCACCGGGTAGGGAATTTTCTTGGGCAGCTTGGTGATGAATCGACCGCCGGAGCGGCTGAAGATGCTGCCCCACACCCCGTCGAGATTGACTGGAATAACGGGAGCGGCTCGCCCCTTGACGATCCGCTCGAGGCCGCGGCGGAAGGGTTGCAGCTGCCCGGTCCGGGTAATCTGTCCTTCACCGAAAATTCAGACCAGGTTGCCGTCGTCGATGTGCTTTCCCGCGTCGCGCATGGCGCGGAGAATGACCCTCGGGCCTCCGGAGGAGGAGACCTCGATGGCATTGAAGGCCCTCAGGAAGGGCCCGTAGATCGGGTGGTGGAAATAGGATGATTCAACGATGAAACGGATCGGCCGGTCGATACTGGCGACCAGGAACAACCCATCGACGAAGGAGACGTGGTTTGGAACCAGCAGGGCTCCGCCCTTGGAGGGTACGTTCTCAGCCCCCACGATCCGAAGCTTGTAGATGGTATTCGAAAAGAAGATGAGCAACAGGCGAATGAAAGCATCCGGAACCAGCTTGAGTGCCCAGATCGTCCCGCCAGCGGTTATCAACCCCGCCCCGATGAACAATCCATTGATGCCGATTTTAAAGCCCTCGCCGAACAGGGTGTCGAGGTTGCCCAGGAGGATCCCGAGAAGATTTCCGAGGATCATGCCGCCGAAGGTGAAGAGATTGCTCAAGGCGATCACCGAACCGCGATGCTCTTCAGATGACAGCCCCTGCAGAAGCGCGTTGAGAGGAATCAGGATGAAGCCACGGCTTACCCCGATCAGGAGCATAAAGATCCGC
>JAKUSY010000438.1 GCA_022451445.1 Planctomycetota bacterium | reverse complement strand
GGAATCGAACACGTCTTCTTCTTCCAGGTCGAAAACCCACTGGTGCAGAGCGGCGATGCGGCCTTCCTCGATCATCTCTTCGGCGGGGACTACGAGGTGTCCTCCAAGTGCAGCGATCGGACGGAGGGAGAGGAAAACCTCGGGGTGTTCTGCCGCATCGGAGAGACCACCGGCGTCATCAGCTATTCGCGACTCCCGGAACAGGAAAGAAGCGGGCGGCTGGAGGACGGGAGCCTGAGCTTCGGCAGCGGAGATCTGGCGGCTCATATCTTCAAGCTGGACTTCGTCTCCAGAATTCACGCCGAGAACCTGCAGCTTCCCTTCCATACAACGGAGAAGACCGTATCCTTCATCGACCGGCAGGGAGAGCTGGTGCGGCCGACCGAGCCAAACTGCTTCGAGTTCAGCTGCTACCTCTACGATGCTCTCTGGCCCGCGAAAAAAAACTGTATCGTCTACGCCGACAGGAACGCCGAGTTCTCTCCGATCCGGAACATGGGAGGTGAGAGCTCATCGTTTTCGTCTGAACGGGAGCTGTCGGAGCTCTACACGACCTGGCTCCAGCGTTGCGGGGTGGAATTCACCGGGAAGGCCAGGGACGTCACGCCGACAGTCGAAATCTCACCGCTCTACGCGCTGAACGAAACCGAATTGAAATCCCGATCTGACCTGCCTGGGGAGGTAACTGACGATATACTCCTTACAGGCGGTAAAAAATGACCAGCCCCCTTCTTCCAGCCCTCCTCGTCATCTCCTGCTCGCTGCATCCCGCCCTGGGAGCGAGCGCCCGCCCTGAAGCCGAGCTGGACAAATGGCTCGAGGGATTGAATGACCCGGATCCCTTCGTATCGAAGCTGGCCGAGGCGGAGGTACGGAACCTCGGTGAAGACGTCCTGCTCCCGCTGGCGAAGATAGTAGCCGCCGGCCCGGTGAGCGACGCCGCTGCCGGGCGGCTGCGCTGGCTCCGCGTGGAAAAAATTCTACGGGAGATCCTCTCTGACTTTTTCATTCATCTCGAATCGGAATACCGCGCGCTGGAGCTTGACCGCCAGGAGCTCGAGTTCCTGGACACGAGGCTCGAATCCCTCTCGAGACTCAAAGAGCTTCGCGGCAGGATCTCGACGCGAGAGAGCGAGAATCCCGGGGTCGAGGCGAACCTGAAATCCTGGCTGGCCTGGAGACGCCTGCGGGAATCAGCGGAGGCCGCCGCAGAAAAAAAAACTCCCCTGCCCGAAGCTGACAGGGGCCGCCTGCGTGAACTCGAGGAAAAGGTCGATCGGTTCAAAAAAGAAATTCCCGGCTTCGAGCAGCTTGCCCTCGAGTACAGGGCGCTCCAGCGGCTCGAGGCCATCTCGCAGAGCCTTGAATCGAAAAGTGAAATCACCCGGCTGCGCGCCGGCGACCTGCGAGAGAGGACCCGCGCCCGCAAACCCCGGGTCGAGTCGCTGATGAAGAGAGTCCGGGTCCTCGGCGCCCCGGCCCTCGTGGAGATCACGGCCCGCGGAGGACTGCTGCCGCTGCGGGAAAATCCCCGGGACGGAGAGCTCCGCACGATCTGTGAACGTCTCTACGACACCCTGCTGGCGGAGGAACTCGATGAGCTCTCCGGCAGCGGCCTGCTGCTGAGAGAAAGCGCCGTCTCCAGCGACTACACCCGGGGGGTCCTCTGGGCCCTGGAGCTCGACAGGAAGGGAAAAAGCGCCGCCGCGGTCTCACCCCGCCTCGACAAGCACCTCAGCTCGGTGTTGCGGGATCTCGACGGCGGCGAGAGCCTCATCAGGGACCGGGCCCGGCTGGAGCTCTACAGGCTCGGCAGCCGCGGCAGCGAAGCCCTCGGGATCAGCGGCGAAGAAAAGGCCGAGTCGAAGAAAAAAAGGCACGACTTCCTGCGGGGGCTACTGCGCTGGAGAATTGACCCTGAGCTCTACGCCCGGGTGGGAATTCACTTCAATGATTACCCGGACCTGCCCTTCGCCGCCCGCCGCAGACGGATCTTCCAATACGCGCGCGCCGGCGGCACCCACGCCATCCCCACCCTGAGGGCCATCGTCGAAAACGACGACCTGGAGGACAGTTTCCTGGTAAAGTACGCGGCCGCCAGGGCCCTGATGACCCAGCTCAGCGACCGCTGGGGGTTTCTCGTCCTGCAGGAGCGAAACCCCGACCTCGTCCTCAAGCGTCCCGAGATCTCGCGCGACCTGCTGCTCCTGCAGGGACTCTCCTTCGTACGCTCGAAGGAATACCAGAGCGCCGCGCGGGAGTTCCGCAAAATTCTCGATGAGTTCCCCTTCGACTTCGAGGGACACTACCACCTCGGCTTCTCCTACCTCCTGCTCAAGAACTACGTCCAGGCCATCCACCACTTCGAGGTCGCCCGGAGGATCAATCCGAAGGATGAGCTGACCCTCTACAACCTCGCCTGCGCCTGCTCCCTGGCCGGCCAGCTGGAAAAAGCCATCGAGGCTCTCGATGCATCAGTGGAGGCCGGCTTCAAGGATCCCGACCACATCGAGCATGATCGCGACCTCGACCCCCTTCGCAAGCTCGATGGATACAAGCGCGTCCTCGAGAAGTGCCGCGCCGGCGATTGATGGCCCGCGGGTGAGTCCTTTTCTTCCGACGCCTCTTGCCGTACCGTATCCGTTCGCCTTCGGCAGACGATATCACGGGGTCTCGAGAGAATCAGGAGCGAGGAATGAGCGAAGAAGGCAACCAGGGCACCGAGGGAGAGGCGCCGGCTGATGGCATCAAGGATCCGCCGCAGACGATCGGCGGAATCATCAGGCACCTCGGCCCGGGCCTGATCATCGCCGGCTCCATCGTCGGCTCCGGCGAGCTGCTCGCGACCACGCTCGTCGGCGCCGAGGCGGGTTTCTGGCTCCTGTGGATCATCATCATCGGCCGAGTCATCAAGGTCCTCACCCAGGTCGAGATGGGCCGCTACACCATCTCATCGGGCAAGACCTCGCTCAGCGCCATGGCCGAGGTTCCGGGTCCGCGCATCAAGGGACGCGGCAACTGGCTCACCCTGTACTGGTTCCTGATGTTCATCTTCAGCCTCGGCCAGCTCGGCGGCATCGTCGGCGGCGTCGGGCAGGCGCTGATGATCAGCGCGCCGATCACAGATGAGGGGCGCAGCTACAATGAATTCCTCTCCCTGGAGACCGATCTCAAGGTACGGCGCAAGACTGTCGACCTCCTGAGCAGGAAGCTCGCGGTTGACGACCCGGAGCAGGCGCTCACAGGGGAAAAAAGAACGAAACTCGAAGCCGAGAAAAATTCGCTTGAAGCGGGAATCCCGGAAATAGAAGCCGACCTGAAAAGCCGGGGCAAAAAACCTGAACAGCCCGGCGATGACAAGATCTGGGCAACGATCATAGCGATTGCAACGGCGGGAATTCTCTACGCCGGGCGCTACGGTTTCATCCAGCTCTTCTCGACCCTGTTGGTCTT
>JAKUSY010000437.1 GCA_022451445.1 Planctomycetota bacterium | reverse complement strand
GATGGTTTTCCGAAGCTCCTCGGCGGTTTTTGAGCCGAACCGGGGGAGGCGAACATATGCTATGGCCCCGGGAAGAAGCTCGGCGAAGAGAGCCGGGGTATCGACGGGTTCATGCCGGATGAAGATGTTGAGTGTTTCGCCCTGCCCCCATCTCTCGACCTCGACCTGTACCCGCTGGCCGGGTTCCTGGCTGCCGAGGAGTCCGCGAATGTCCTCCGCCCCGAGGCCGATCGTGGATTCCCCCGCCAGGGCCAGCACCCGGTCGCCCGCGTGCAGCCCCTTGCGCGAGCCATTATCGCCCTTGCGGGGAAAGGTCCTGGCGACGATGAGGGGGGACAGCCTGTCGAGCTTGAAGAATTCCGCCCCGAGGCCGAGCTGTCGCCCGGCGCTTCGCCTGCGGGCTCGCTCGAGGTCGGCGGGCGAGAGGAAGGAAGAAAAATCGAGCTTGTCGACAAGAGCCTTGAAGGCTTCGGCGGCGAGGGCCTTCACGTTGACCGCTCCGGGGTCGACGAACTCCCCGCGGATCATCTCGATGAATTCTTCCAGCGCGTCGCCCTGCACCTCACGGCGTTTGACCTCCAGGCTCCTGATGCGCCTGGAGAGCTGCTCGTTTTCGCGCTCCAGCTTTTCGAGCTGGGCGATGAGGTCCGGCGCCTGGCCGTTGAGGCGCGCCGCGCGCTCGAAGAGGAGCCGGGCGAGGGAGCCGCGCTCGCTCGGCTCGCTGCTGAGCTTCCTGATGAAAGCGAGGACGATGGGATCGAGCGCTCCGCGCGGACTCATGCGGGCGATCGCGAGGGCCGCCTCCGAGCGGAGCTCGAAGCTTCGCCCGCTATCGTGGACCAGGCGCAAGAGCGGCTGGCGTGAGGTGGTATTGTCGAGGCGGTCGAGGGCGAGGCTCACGGCGATTAACAGCCGGGGCCGGTTTTCCTCAACGGTCTCCTTCATTATGTTCTCCAGGGTCCTCTTGACCCGATCGACCTCACGGGCTTCGCCTAGGAGGCGAATGGCGAAGGAGCGGATCTCATCGCTGCCGGCCTTTCGCGCCAGGACGAGGGTAGCGGTCAGGCCGATCTTCCGCAGCCCGGGCTCCCGGTTCGGGCCCAGGGCCAGGGCGGCCGCGACGAATCGGTATTCTTGGCCCTTGTCGAAGAAGCCTTCATCGTTGAGTACCTCGGCGAGCTGGGTGCCGAATGATTCCGTGAGCTTGCCTGCGAGCTCCTGGACGGTATTCCAGAGCGCCTCGGGAGCTTGCCCGTCGAGGGCGTCCAGCCGGACCTGGAGCTCTCCGGGTTCAGTTGCCGCCGGAGCGGGGGGGGCGCAGGGCGAGAGCAGCCCCAGCAGCAGGAACATTCTGATGGTCGAGGTTCGGGGTTTCATGGCAGCAGGACGGATGCTATAGGGTATCGGCGATTATCGTGCCCAGGGTATGGCGCAGTGAAAGGCAAAATTGTCAGGAACTCATCCATCTTAACCCGGCGGTGGAAATAGCCCTCTTGCTAGCTTATTCTCATGCCTCCAAGTCAATATTTCCAAGAGGGTTAAGAAAGAATCAGGTCCCTGATGACCGATAACGTGGATCTTCCACGATTGAGCAGCAGCGAGGAGCTGGCCGGGTTGCTGGAGCTTTCCCGGGAGCGTCCCGTGATGATCTTCAAGCATAGCACCCGCTGCCCGATCAGTTCCTTTGCTGAGCGTGAGTTCATGGACTACGTTCCGGCCGCCGCTGCGCGCGGGGTTCACTGTGTGATGGTGCTGGTGGTTGAAGATCGCCAGCTGTCCCTGGAGCTGGCTGAGGCTCTCGGCGTACGGCACCAGTCCCCCCAGGCGATCCTGGTGAAGGACCGGGTGGCGGCCTGGAACGACAGCCACGAGGGGGTGACAAGCTCGGCGCTCGAGCGGGCGGAGGCGGGATGAGCGGGGATTCGCGCACGGGTGAAAAACAGGTGGGTGTCATCGGTCTCGGGCTCCTGGGCTCGGCGATCGCGGCGCGGCTTCTCGACGAGAGCTTCGAGGTCATCGGCCTCGACGCGGATCCTGTTCGCGGCGCGGATCTCGGTGTCGAGATGGTCTCCTCTGCTGCCGAGCTGGCCTCGAGGGTCGAGCGAGTCGTGCTCTGCCTGCCGGGCTCCGGCGCGGTGGAGGAGGTCTGTGCCGGGAGCGAGGGCCTCCTGGATGCCGGGGAGAGCCGGCTGCGGCTGGTCGTCGACTGTACGACAGGCGAGCCCGCGCGCAGCGAGGCAATTGCCGAGAGGATGGCGTCTGTCGGCACGGGCTTTGTCGAGGCGGCGGTCAGCGGTTCCTCGGAGCTTCTGCGGCGCGGTGAGGCGGTCCTCCTGGTCGGCGCGGCGCGCGGGACTCTCGATACCGCGGCTGATATTCTCGATGTCCTGGCGCCGGTCGTCTTCCATCTCGGCCCGGTCGGAGCCGGGGCGAAGATGAAGCTGGTATCGAACCTGGTCGTGGGCCTGAACCGGCTGGTTCTGGCCGAGGCCATCGGCCTGGCGGAGAGGGCAGGGGTCTCGCCCGGTAAGTTGCTGGAGGTTCTGCGCGCCGGTCCGGGCCACTCCCGGGCTCTCGAGCTCAAGGGCGAGAAGATGGTGAAAAGTAATTACACTCCGGAAGCTCACCTGGCCCAGCACCTCAAGGATGTCGGGCTCATCCTCGAGCTGGGCCGAGCCGCCGGTGCCGACCTGCCGCTTACGCGGCTGCACAGGGAGCTGCTGGAGCGTGGAGGCGGGGAGGGGTTCGGCGAGCTCGACAATTCCTCGATCATCGAGGTGTTGAGAAACAGCTCCGGTCGAGTTGAAGACGGCGCCGCTGCCGGCGATTAGGAGCTCACGCGGTTTTCAGGGACAGGCGGTCGGCTCGCGGCAATCGAGATTGTCCGGGGTGGGGTCCCGTCCGCAGCCATCGACAGGGGGCGGGGGCTGGTTTCCTCCTGAGAAGAGCCAGGTGAGCAGGTAGATCGCGTCGGTGATATCGACCGTCCCGTCGTCGTTGCTGTCACCGCTGGCTGCGCAGGAGATGCCGGCGCCCGCGAAGAGGTAGGAGAGAATCGTCACGGCGTCGGTGATGTCGATCGAGCCATCTCCGCTGGCCTCGCCGCGCATGAAGATGGGTTCAGCCGCCGTCCGGGTGTAGGGGCGGTAGCCGATATCGCTGCGGCTTCCATCTGGGTCGGGCGGCGAGTCAGGGTCGCCGGCGTCGATGCAGGGCGAGCCGGGTGAGAGACGGAAGTCATGGGCCGCTTCATCGGCGAAGGCCGGCGCTGCGATCTGGTTGTTTCCACCCTCGGCTCCCTCGAGCGCCTGTCCCAGGTTGCAGTAGCTAATAGAGGAAGAATGAAAATCGTGTCGCCCTCGGCGTGACGGCTCACGTTGACGCTCGTGCCCGGTGACCGAGTCTATATTTTCACCGGTGGAGACCCGTTTCGTATCGGTCTGGTGCGGGACCTGGT
>JAKUSY010000436.1 GCA_022451445.1 Planctomycetota bacterium | reverse complement strand
GATGTGGGTCGCGGATGTCCGGGTATACCCCGGCATCGAGGCGGTCTATATCCCCGTATAGGTCACACACGACGTTCCCGTACAGTCCCTCCCGGTCGCGGCAACCTTCGATCCCGGTTTTATCGAAGTCACCGGGGTCGACTTCCTCCTGACCAACTTGCGGTTACTCAGCCCGGAGCTTCTCGCCTTCAATATCTCCAACAATCCAAAGCGGCCCTATGTGACCTCAGGAATCATTTTCGATATCGAACCGCCCTACGACGGAAGAACCCTTCCACCCGGAGAAAACCAGCGTCTGTTGAATATTATCGCGGATATTTCACCCCTGGCGCCTGTCGAAGGCTCCACGGTCGTACGCCTCGCCAATGGCGTCGGGGAGCCGCCCCTGGAGAATATCCTCACGGTAAACTCCATGACCGTCCTGCCGCGACTGGAAAAAGCCGGAACGGTCTTTTTCTCCGCCCCGGAGATGTCCACGGCCGCCTTCGTCCGCGGTGATGCGAATGGCAACCAGCTGGTGAACATTTCCGACCCCGTGGTGCTCCTGGGCTATCTCTTCCTGGGAGAGAACCCCGTGGCATGCCTCGATGCGGCTGATGCGAACGACAGCGGAACGATCAATGTCGCCGACGCGGCCTACAGCCTGAACTTTCTCTTCCGCGGCGGCAGGATCCCTCCACCGCCCTTCCCCAACCCCGGACTGGATCCCTCCGAGGATACACTCAACTGCGACCAGTAGGCGCCGACCGCTCGTCCCATTGCGGGAGCCAGGCGGCATGAGAGGCTCCGAAGCTTCCTCAGTTGAGGCGCACCTTCTTCCCGCGTTTTTCCCCGCCAAGCCTCTGGAACAGGCGGATTCTCGCCTTCTCCGTCTTCTCGGTATTCTTGCGAAGCTGCTCTCTTTTCTTCTGTACCATCTTGAGCCGGGCCCGGCTCTCTTCGATGGCCTCCTCTACCATATCGAGGATCCGTGAGAGCCGCCCCTCGATAAAGATATCCTGAAAAAGCAGGCCCAGGAAATTAACCAGGATCGGCGCGAACTGATCGAACTCGAACTCCATATGGACCACGCAAACGAGCTCTTTCTGGGCCAGCTTCAGATTGCGGTTGGCGCCATAGACCATCTCCCTGGCCCGTCCGATATTCGAATGCTTGAAGAGGGTCCCTTCGTACTCACCATCGACCCAGTTCTCAACGTCAAAGGCCCCCTTGGCGGCGGTCAGGAAATTGCTCGCGCTCACGAGATAGTCCACGTTGTGGCTGAGATACCCGATCGCCTCGTCTACGTTGATCGAATCCTCGGTAAGCTCGTTCCACCGCTCCTCTGTTTTCTTGAATTCCTCGCTGGCCTTGCGCAGGCGGGATGATTGAACGGGAGCGACGCTCTCCAGGGCTTCGTGCTTCTCCTCCAGCAGCAGATAGCGCTTGCGGGCGAGACCTTCAAATGTTTCGAACCGCGCCTCGATATCTTCCTTCTCCCTCTGCAGGAGTTTCATCTCCTCGCGGACCATTTCCACCGCTCCAGCTGCGATAAAATCATCCTTGCTCCGCATGAAAAAAGGACCGGGCTCCTCGAGACTCTGCCTCTCGACAGCGACCTGGTTGCCGATTTTCGGGTAGGGGAGCTCTGAAAGTCCCCTGTAGCACCCCTCGTAGCTCCTGGTGAACTCGTCAAGAACCTCGATGTCCGCCTGTAGGAACATTACCTGATGTTGCAGGCGACGCTTCTTTTCGAGCTTGATCTCGCAATACCCCATCTCTTTTTCAATTTTTTCTATTTTGCGAACCATCCTCTACCTCCAGAAGAAAGTGCCGGCCAACGGAACAACAGAAGACCGACCTGAATCTGCCGGCGTTCCCGCCTTTTAAGGCTCCGGGACCGTCATTCATTTCGAATTGTAGCGCCGGCAAAACCGCGCGTTCCCAGACTCTGGACTTCCTTGTGCGACAACATCAAGTCTACCGCCTCGGCACCATCCCTGCTGAAAAAAGCCCCTCCAGGGGCGATTGAGGCCCCTGATTTTTTTTCTGTAACCTGATATTTTAAAGGGTGTTATATTTTCCACTCGGAGACTTTTCAAAAAACGGGATAGAATAAACTCAAGGTATGAATCCATGCCTTTTTTCTGCTCATCGATGCCGTAATGGGAGGCTGGTGGAGCCTGTTCTCCCAGCCATTGCGGAAACCACTTTCAGGGCAATCCATGACGACCCCTAAAATGCTCACCGGCCTGCTGCTGGCGCTGTCAGTCGCCCCCCTGCCGACCTTCGATTTCGGTTGGAAGCTGGACCGAAGCTATAAATACCTCTGGCTGAAGGATAAGGAGAAGATTGGCGAAACTGTTTTCCGCTTCAGCCGCAAAGAGGGTGTCGCCGGAGGCGACGAATACTACCAGCTTTCCATTCGCAGAAAAATGGAGGGGGAGGGAGAGCTGCAGGACTCTGTCGGAACCCTGCTCTTCTCCGGGGATGGAGCTCCCTTGAGCTACCAGGAAGAAACCAGCATCCGCCACGCGGGTGGAATCGGTTTGCAGGAAGCCAGTATCCAATTCCACGCCGGCCGGGCTACGACCACCTACATCAGCAACAGGAAAAAAAAACAGGGCTCCAAAAAAGAGATCCCCGTCGACAAGGGTACGTTTCTTTTCTCGACCCTCTGCCAGGAGCAATGGAACCTCTTCACCGGGAAGCTGGACCGGACAAGGCCCAAAAGCATCAAGATCCTCTATCCCGAATTCGGCAAGGTCATCGAAATTGACTTCAGCCCCGAAGTACAAAGCGCTCCACTGACGATCGGCGGCAATAAGATCCCCGTCACCCGCTTTTCCTTTAAAGTGAAAAAAGGATCCTGGCAGGGCAACATCTGGATCGACGCGAAGGGCCGTATGCTCCAATACGTCTCCGGTCCCCTCAAGATTGTCCTGGCGGGAGAAAAAACCGGCTGAACCTCCGGACACCGGCCCCGCCCGGAGCTACTCCCCGACCAGCGCTGTAAAACGCTCCAGGCGTTCAAAGTGCTCGTCCACGATTCTCCTCAGAACGGTGAGATCTTCGCGCCCTCTCTCATCCAGGTAAAAATCCTTCTCGTGCGGCTTCAGATCGAAGCGGGGGTAGACGACAAACATGGAGTAGACCCTGCTCATCTGAAAAATCCCGCTCAGCAACCCTTCGAGGCGGCTGTAGCACTCCTGGTATTTCCTCACCGTACTTTCACTGCCCGGATGACCCTCCCGGTGCTCCTTGAGCAGGGCTGAGAGACCCGGCCTCCATTGTTCATCGAGATAGGTTCTCCAGAGATCCTCTGAAAAGCCCCCATCCTCGCCTACGAGGCCCTCGTGGAACCAGCCGGGGCGGCTCCCGTTGCGGACTGAGAGCAGCGCCGGATGCCACCCCTTTCCAAGCCTGAGAATTTTATCTGCCCGGGAACGCAGGCCGTCTCGATAACCCCTGGCCGCATTGACC
>JAKUSY010000435.1 GCA_022451445.1 Planctomycetota bacterium | reverse complement strand
CCTGCCGACCGACGGTGAGCTCTACCGTTTCGAGCCCGGCGATCCCGACACCAACGGCATGATCGAGTACTTCGTCGGCTCCATGGCTGGAACCCGGACGGAATTCGGCCGCAGCGAGATCGAGGAATTCGCCAAACGGCAATCGATGGGCTTCCGCATCAAGCCGGCGGCGGTGGTGGATGGCGAGCTTGGCGAGGGCAGCCTCGATCTGCTGGGAGACTGCGCGCGCGCGGCGGCGGTCTCGGGGGGACCGTTCAAATTCACGGTGACAAGCCCCTATATGCTCGCCCGCACCCTGCTCGACTGTCACTACGGTGATTTCGAGGGGCTGGTGCTGGCCCTGGGCGAGGTGCTCTCCCGGCAGGTTGCCGGACTTTCCTGCTCCTGCCTGCAGATCGATGAGGCGAATATACCCGGGAACCCCGATGACGGCCCCCTGGCGGCCAGGGCGATCAACCGGGTGCTTGAAGGAGTGGACGAGGGCGTCGAAAAAGCCGTGCATTTCTGCTTCGGAAATTATGGCGGCCAGGTGATCCAGGATGGGACCTGGAGCAGCCTGGTCGGCTTCCTGAACGACCTGCAGGCCGATCACCTTGTCCTCGAGCTGGCCCATCGTCCGGATGATGATCTTGCCGCCCTCCGGGAGATCGACCCGCGTCTCAATATCGGTATCGGGGTGATTGACATCAAGGTCAACCAGGTAGAGACCGCCGAGGAGGTCGCCGCTCGCATAGAGAAGGCTGCCGGGGTGCTTGGGGGTGATCGGATTCGCTTTGTGCACCCTGATTGCGGCTTCTGGATGCTCAAGCGAAGCGTGAGCGATAGAAAAATCGCGGCCCTGGCGAAGGGCCGCGATTTGTTTCTCGGTATCTGATTCTCCCGGTCGCTCAGGCTCCGCAGCTGTCTGCGGATTCGCAGGGAAGATCGTCTTCAGCCATCTCCAGGCCCGCGCAGCCGGGGAATGGAGCCGGAGGCGCGTCGCCTCCGATGAAGAGGTAGTTCAGGAGAAAGACCGAATCTGAAAGGTCGAGGGCACGGTTGCCGGTCGAATCCGCCGCTGCCAGGCAGGGCGGAGTGTCTTCTCCCATGAAGAGATGGGAGAGAATGAAGACAGCATCGGTCAGGTTGACCTGCGCGTCATCGTTGGCGTCTCCCCTTATGAAGCGGACCATCTCCCGCTCGAGAGAAACGCATTCTCCCTCGAGGACATCGAGTGGTTGGCCGCCCGGGCCTGCGAGGATCATGTTCTCGAGGCATCCTTCGGAGCCGGTGATCTCAGCGAAGGTGATCATCAGCAGCACACCATCGGTGTGCGGGACGCTGTTGCCCTCCATGGAGAACCCGAGGATCCGGGTCTCGCTGAAGAAGACGTCGAAGCCGGCCTCCTCGGCAAGTCCTCCGGAGATCCCGGAGATCGTGAAGCCGGTGACGTCAAACTGGAAGCCCCGAAGCGGCTGGGATGATTCGAGGATGATCTCGACGGTATAGGCGTCGAAGTCCACCTCGCCTATCTCCAGGCCGCCGGTGGCTTTCGCCGTGGCCGGGAAAGCGGCCGCAAAAAGAGAGAAACAGAAAAACAGCGCCTTGGTCTTGGCTGTCATGATGAGCATGCTCCTTATATCCGCGGAATTCGCGCCCCAGAATGCGATTCCTTGTCGCGGCACTGAACGTAGCCCGATGACCGGCTTTGCTGCCAACAACTCCGATCCCTAAAAATTGTACTGCCGAAACTCCGTTTGCATCAATCAAATGGTCAGATTCCTTTTTTTTACCTTGTCCATAGAATTTTGTGCTCTGGGGGTAGGATCAGTAGAATGGTAGGCTGGTTTCACGGAAGGCTTGTTCTCCAAAGGTTCGGCCTGAACCCGTATTTTCTCGGGTGAGTTATAGTTTTTTGCCTCCTGATGGTCCCTCAGCGGTTGCAGGAACCCTTGATTCATGGCGCATCCTGAAGACAAACTCTTGGGTAGGGTTCTGGGGGGCTACAGGATTGATGAGCTCCTGTCGAGCGGCCCCATGGGGAAGGTCTACAAGGCTTTCCAGCTCAGTGTCGAGCGTTATGTGGCTCTGAAGTTTCTTGCATCGCCTCTGCTGGACAAGAAGGCGGTGGCGGACGCGTTCGTGGAGGGCGCCAAGGAAGCCGCGAGCCTGAACCATCGAAACATTGTCAGGGTTCACGATGTCTGCAGGGAAGAGGGCCACCTCTTCTACAGCATGGAGTATGTGGGCGGCGGCAGCTTTCTCGACAGGATCGGCAAGGGGCCTCTGCCGGTATCCGTCTGGCCCAGGGTGCTCCGGGATGTCAGCTCCGGGCTTCTGTATGCGCAGGAGAAGGGGGTGTTCCATCCCCAGCTGCTCCCTGAGCACTTCCTCCTCAGCGAAACCAGGGAGGTCAAGATCTTGAACCTGGGGTTCGCTTCCTCGATGGAGCCTGTCAGGAAGAAGCTCGGCGTCCGGTTTGCTGACTGGGTTTTTTACTCGGATCCGAACGATCCGGAGGGGACTCCGGGAAACAGGCAGGGGGAGGTCTTCACGGCAGGTTGCAGTCTCTACCATGTCATGTCCGGGGGGACTCCCTTCCAGGGGGAGACAGTCGAGCAGGTCACGGCGCTGAAATCCAGGCGTGACGCTCCGCCGCTCGAGGAGAAGGCGCTGATGGTCGCACCGTGGCTCTCTGCCATCGTGGGGCGGATGATCGACCGGGACCTCGAGGTCCGCTATCGGGACTTCTCCGAATTGAACGAGGAGGTGGGACTGCATTGCGCTCCTGAGGCCGAGGGGCGCCGTCTCGGCAGGAAGATTCCCATCCTGGCTTCCGTGCTTCTTGTGCTGGCAGTGGCGGGGTATCTTCTCGTCGGTGGAGGAGAAGGCACCGGACCTGCCGGGCCCGGCGAGGGAGGGGCTGACGGGGTGGCGAAGGTGGAGGTCTCACCTGTGGATGACTCAGTTCCGGAAACAGTTCCTGCCGCGGAGGCGCCCGGGGAGCCTTCGACCGCTGAGGGGGGCGTTGCCAGGCGCGAAACGGAGCTGGAGCCGAGGGTAGAGAAGGTTCCGGCCGAGAGCACCGGGGAGGGGCCGCCGCTGAGCTTCGTGGAGGTGGTAAAGCGGGGCGACAGCTGGCGGTTTTTTCCGGGCAGGATTGCTCCTGAGGCCGACTGGAACAAGCCGGACTTCGATGACTCGTCCTGGGCCGCGGGGCCTTCGGGTTTTGGCTACAGCTCGATGGGCTCCGAACTGGTAACGCTGAAGACGCGGCTTGATGATATGCCGACAGAGAAGTACCTCTCGGTCTATATTCGTAAATCCTTCCAGATAGAGGAACTCTCCAGGCTGCGGGAGTTCAGGCTGAAACTGCTCATCGATGACGGCTTTGTCGCCTACCTCAACGGCACGGAGGTGGCTTCCCGCAACATGCCCGAGAACCGGAGCCACGAGGCGCTCCCCTCTGGATCCAGATCCATCG
>JAKUSY010000434.1 GCA_022451445.1 Planctomycetota bacterium | reverse complement strand
GCGGGACGAGGCCGGGGTAAAGGCACGGGCACAGGCAAGGGCAAAGGCAAGGGCAACGGACGCGGAGGGGGGAAACGCGCTCCGGCCGCGAGCTTCCGTCCGGGCCAGCGGGTGCGGGTCAAGCTGACGGATCTCAACTCCGCCGCCAGGCAGAGCAGCTTTGAGCTTGCCGAGTAAGCCCTCGCCCTGAAAGATAGTTGGTTTCGGGTCACGATCGGGGTTACCCAATGACGGCTTCGTGTATCTTTTTCTGCTGTCTCCTTGCCGGTCCGGACGTTCCCTGGGAGCTCTCCGGCGGTCGGCGCGGTACCGATCCCAGGATCTCCGCCCTGGAGCGGGAGCTTGCGGATTCTCGAAAGATGGCGCTCGAGAAAACCAGGCGGAGCCTCGGGCTCGTTCCGGGGAAGCTGCCCATTCGCTGGGTGCTCCGGCTGGGACGGCCGGCGGCCGGGACTGGAGCGGCGAAGGCGGCTGCCGGCTGGACGGAGGTGGGTGAAGACGAGGTGGTGGTCACGATCCCCGCCTGGAGATACCTGGGGTTTCCCGCGAAGGTCCGAAGGGTGGTCGTTCACGAGACGGTCCACGCCGTGATGGCCTCGAAGCTCGGCACCCGCGCCGCCTACCGCGCTCTGCCCGGCTGGTTCAGGGAGGGAGCGGCCCTGCTGGTCTCCGGCGAGGGGCCGGGAAGGGTGAAGGGCAGGATCTCCTCGACGCTCCTGGAGGGCGGCCGCTCCGGCGGTTTTCTCTCCGGGCTGGCGGGGGCGCCGCCGGGCTCCCTCGGCGGCCGCCGGGTGACCGGGGCCGAGGGTTACCTGGCGGTTCGCTGGATCGAGGAGCGGCTTGGAAAATCCGGTCTCCGCGAGCTCCTGGCGAAGCTGGTATCGGGCGGGGCGTTTGAAGAGACTCTCGGGAAGCTCATCGGTCTTACGCCCGGGAGGGTTGCGAAGGCGGCTCTTCGTTATTGCTCGGAGAGGATCCGCGGACTGATCTCAGAGCGCTCAGAGCGCCTCTTCGCCGAGGCCATTGCGCTCTGTTCCACCGGCCGGCATGGCCGCGCGCGCAAGGCGCTCAGAGCGCTGGGGGCTCTCGATGGGAGTGTCGCCGTGCGCGACACGGCGGTTTTTCTCCAGGCCAGGACCCTGGTCGAAGATGGACTCTACGAGGAGGCCGGGGGGCTGCTCGAGAGCCTGCTCAGGGATGGACACGAGGTCCCCTGGGAGCCGGAGATTTTCGAGCAGCTTGGCCGCTGCCGGGCGGGGGTTGGAAAACGGCGGGAGGCGAGAAGTTTCTGGAAAATGGTCGCGGACCGTTTTCCCCACGACAGCGCGGTACAGGCGCGAATCGCCGTTTTGCTCGAGGGTGGCGAGCCGCGCGAGCCCTGACGCCGAGTTCTGCTTAAATTGAGCGGATCCCTGGGTTATCATTGAAAAACTTTACCGGATCAAGGATCCGGCTCATGGTGCTGGAGAATGACGGGAGCTTGGGTTTTACTCATAAGACTGGTATCTTTGTATGAAGTCGCCGGTTCCGGCTGGATCGTCAAGGAGACTGGAACAGGCTGGAAAATCACGGCACAGGCGGCCGTTCACTGAAAAAATTCGAGGTTGAAATGGCTCAGTTCAAGCAGAAAGAAGAGATGCACCTGGGGGATCGTTTCATGGCCTTTATCAAGGCTAATGAAAAGGTCTTCTGGGTATTGCTCCTGGCATTTTTAGGGTTCAGTTTCGCCTTCGGATCGCAGATCGCGACCGTTCTCAAGCCCACGGGGGCAAGTATCCCGATAGGTTTCGAAGAGGAAATCTCGGGGCTCCAGTTCGACATCGAGAGCAAGGCCCTGAGAAATACACTCAGGTTCGCGGGCCCGCTCTTCCTCGACGAGCCATTCTTCCCGACCCTGCCGCCGATTCCGAAGTACCGGACGATCTACCCGGAACAGAGACTCCTGCAGTATCGTGAGTTTCTCCTCTACCGCCGCGCCGCCAGGGAGGCGGGGCTCAGCGTTTCGGAGGCCGAGTTCGAGGTGGCCCGCACCGAGCTCTGGCAGAAGATCTATGCGACCCAGCTGGTCAACGATCCCGATCACCTCGGCTTGGCGGGGATAGCCCTGCCCCAGGGAGGCCAGGATTTCAGATTCCTGCAGGCGCAGAAGGCTGAGAAGGAAAGGCTCCTGGGTTTACTCAAGAAGCAGAACAGGTTCGATCCAGGTCGTTATTCAGACTTGCTGGCGGGGCGGGGCAACAAGCCCCGCACTCCGGATCCCGTGTTCGCGGCTGAGCGGGATGATTGCTCCAGCGCCTTCTATGAAGGCAAGACCCTGTTCTCAAAGCGTAATTACAAGGGTGCCCGCGGCAAATTCACCCTCGCTCTCAAGGGAGCGAAGGGTTCCCAGGACAGCGCTATCGTTTCGCTGTGGATCAGCAGCTGCAAGGGAACGTCGTTCATTTCGAGAACCACTTTTGAGAAAACCCTGCGCGACCTGATCCTCATCGCCCGGCTCGATGATCATATCAACGCCAGGGTCCAGGTCTCCGGCAAGGAGGCCTTTGATGAATTCAGGACGCAGCAGCACAGGCGAAAGTTCGAGTGGGTGAAGCTGACGGCCCCGGAGGACCTGTCTGAGAAGGTAAGGGAGGGGATCACCGAGGAGCAGCTCAAGGAGCACTACGATGAGAACAAGCCTTCCTATAATTCCGCTACGCGTCTGCGCTTCAAGTACCTGAAGGTCTCTGTCGACAGCTTCGAGAAAGAGGTGGAAGCGGAGGTGAAGGAGGAGGATCTTCTCAAAGCGTACGAAGAGGATCGGGGGTTCTATGCCCGTCCTGGAATCCAGGCGGACGAGGGAATCTTCCAACTGCTCAGCAGTGAAACGGAAAAACAGCGTGATGAGCAGGTCTATCTTCCCTTCGAGGAGGTTAAGGATCAGGTGCGTAAGCGCCATGTTTTCCAGGTCGCTTCCCAGAAGCTCCGGACGCTCGGTAACAAGCTGAAATCCCGGATCTATCCCGGCAAGGCCGCCGGGGAGCAGGTGATCGAACCCGATGAGCCCCAGGTCACCTTCGAGGCGTTGGCGGCCGAGGATGAGCGGCTAGAGGCGGGCCATGTTCCCTTCGCCACCCAGGCTGATGCCGAAGCTGTTTTCGGAAAAGAAGGCAATGGCATCTACAGCAAGGCGAATAAGACGACCATCGACAATTGGTACAACACGGCCAACAGGGAGGGCCGGAGCTCGGGAAGATACGTTCTCACCGAGAGCCAGAAAAGAAGCCTGAAAGTGGCGAAGTACGAATACGAGGAGGTCGAAGGTCTTCCCCGGCAGAATTCAACCGTGGGCCTAGTTTTTTTCTCCGATGTCGAGATCAAGCCGCCCGGAGAACGCAGCTATGAGGAGGCGCTCGAAGATGTCACCTCCGATCTTCACAAGCAGAAGGTGGTCGATAAGCTCGTTGAGGCCTGCAAGAAGAGGTCGGAGGGGCT
>JAKUSY010000433.1 GCA_022451445.1 Planctomycetota bacterium | reverse complement strand
CCCAAGCGGCACTACAAGGGAAGCAAACCGGCGGTCATAGTCGCTGCGGGAGTGATGGCTTACCACGAGCCCAAGTCACGGCGGCTGGCGCCTTACGAAGATGCCATCGAGGTGCTTCGTTTACTTTCCTCAAAGACCGATCTCCTGCTTGGAGTGATCAGTGAGGGCCTGGAGGTCAAGCAGGCTGAAAAGCTCGTCAGGATGCGGATCACACAATTTCTCTCGCCCAACGCGATCTTCATCAGCAACCAGCTGGGAATTTCGAAGCCGAACCCCAAGCTATACCAGCGTGCCTGCAGCGATCTGAATCTCAAGCCGGCCGAGAGCATGTACGTCGGCGATAATCCGCAGCACGACATCGACCCGCCGAACTCCATTGGCATGATAGCGGTCCGGATGAGGCGAGGCGGGAAGTATTACCACGCGGAGAGTAATTCCAAGCCGGCCAGGGTAGTCCAGAATTTCTGGGATTTCCTCGACTATCTCGGGCAGGAATTCGATATCAAGGTTTGAGGCCGGCCGCAGCAGGAACCGACCAGCGAGGAAACAAATCCACCCCCCGGTATCGGCCGGCGACGCCGGCCTCGAGCTCAGCGTCGTCATACCCGTCCTCGATGAAAATGAGACGGTGAGGAAGGTCTACGAGAGCCTTCGAGATACCTGTGGGCGTGAATGCGAGATCATTTTTGTCGATGACGGCAGCAGGGACTCCACCCGGGATGTACTCCTGGAGTTGCTTGGAGAAGATCCCTTTCTTCGCCTGATCGCCTTTCACCGCAACCATGGAAAGTCCGAAGCCCTCGGAGCCGGCTTCCGGCGTGCCCGCGGGCGTCTCGTAGCGACGCTTGATGGAGATCTCCAGGATGACCCCGCTGAGCTTCCCCGCCTGGTGGCGAAGCTCGACCAGGGCTACGACCTCGTGGTCGGCTGGCGTCGCCGCAGAAAGGAAGACATCTTCAAGGTCTTGGCCTCCCGGCTTTTCAACACCTTTGCGGGGCTTCTTGGCGGGGTGCGCCTGCACGATATGAACTGCGGCATGAAGGTATTTCGCCGCAAGGTTCTCGAGGATCTCCTCCTGACGGGAGGATTTCACCGGTTTCTTCCGCTGCAGGCCTATTGGAAGGGCTACCGGGTATCCGAGCAGGAAATCGAGCACAAGCCCAGGCAGCATGGGAAGTCAAAGTACACGCAGACCAAGGGCTTCAGGGGACTCCTGGATCTCTTCGTCATACTCTTCCTGATGCGTTTCGAGGGGCGCCCGGGCCGCTTTTTTGTCGGGCTCGGAGCTGTCTGTTCGGTGGCAGGCTTCGGCATCTCCGCCTACATCGCCGCCATTCGTTTGCTGGAGGGAAACATCCAGTCAAAATATCCTCTCATGGCCCTGGGACTGGGGCTCCTGGTGTTCGGATTCCAGATATTCACTCTCGGTCTCTTCGGTGAGCTGCTCTCCTATCATTTCCGTAGCGTCAGGGCGGTCGAACCAGTGGTTATCGAGTACGGCGAAGATACCGGTGACGGCCGGGTGGGGCAGGAGGAGGCGGAGGGAACCGGGGAGCCTAGTGTGAAATGAAGCTGCGTTTCCTGGTGCTCTCAGCGGCCTATCCCAGCCCCCGTGAACCTGGCCGGGCGGTCTTTATTGAAAACCTCAACCGGGCCCTGTTGGAGGAGGCCGGCCCCGGGTTCTCGCTCACGGTGGTCGCCCCCCGGGTTCATCCCCTAGATCCCCTGCGGGAGACGCGGGCAGGGGTCGAGGTGCGCCGTTTTGCATACCCATCGGGAGGGAGGCGGTTGAAGGAGACCGCCGCTCCGGGGCTGCTGACCCTCGGCTGCTATATGCTCTCCGGGCTCAGGGCTGTCCTGTGGGAGGCCCGTCGCGGCGACTACGATGCCGTACTCTGCCACTGGGTTCTTCCCGCAGGCCCGATCGCATGGTTGTCCTAATTTCTCCGCGAGAGGCCGGTACCGCACTTTGACAATGTCTCCGACAGTAACCACTACGCCGCCGGCTCTTCCTGGCTGCGCCTGGCTTCACGCCTGGCCCTTGGAAAGGCGAAGGGCGTGGTCGCCGTAAGCGAAGAGCTCTCCGGCAGGCTCACGTCGGACTACGGGCTTCACGCCGGGAAGGTGGAGGTGATCGCGATGGGGGTCGGCGAGGAGTTCCAGCCTGGAGACCGTGAGGAAGACCGAGTCGCTCTTTCCCTGCCGGAGGGAGCCGATGTTCTCTTCGCCGGGGACCTGGTCGAGGCAAAGGGGATTCGCGACCTGCTGGCGGCCCGCGAATTACTAGCTGCGCGCGGCGTCGATTTCCGGCTGCATTTCGCCGGAAGGGGAGCACTCGAGGAAGAAATATCCGGGGTGGAAGGATGCCGGCTGCTGGGAGCCCTCTCCCAGGAGGAGCTTGCCCGCTGGTATCGCTCCTCGGACCTGCTGGTTCTGCCATCTCATTCCGAGGGTACTCCGCTGGTGGTCATGGAGGCGCTCTCCTGTGGAACGCCCGTGCTGGCTGCCAGGGTCGGGGGTATCCCGGAGCTTATCGAGCCGGGCAGGAACGGGGACCTGGTCGAGCCCAGGCAGCCGGAAATGCTGGCTGAAAAACTCGGGGAGCTGCTGGAGGCGCCCGCCATCCTCGAGGGAATGCGTGAGGCCATCCTGAAGAAGAGGATAGATTTCCGCGCCAGCAGCTGCGCCCGCAAGGTCTACGCGGCTGTCCGAAAGTCTCTCGGTAGTGCGGGAGAGGCGGCCTGATGGACACGGCAAGCCGTTACGACAGCTACTGGAGAGACCGGGATGAGGGTCGGACGAGGGCCAGGAGCCGCAGCAGGGCGTTTCTCGCCCTGCGGCTGCTTGAAGAGGTCGCCCGTGACACGACGGCATCTTCGCCAGCTCGCCTTTACGAGATCGGTTGCGGCCCCGGGTGGGCCCTCGAGGTCTTTCGGGAGGCCGGTTTCGAGGTGGGGGGGTGTGATGTGTCCCCGGCGGCCGTCGATCGCGCCAGGGAGCTCGGTCTCGATGTCAGCTGCCGGGATGTCGAGAACGGTCCGGTTGCCGATGCCGGCCAGGACGTCATCGTCGCCCTCGAGGTTCTCGAACATCTCGAGGAGCCGTTGCCGGTGCTGAGGGAAATGTGTGAGGCGACCCCGGGGGGGGGGCGCCTTGTCGTTTCCCTGCCGAATGAATATCATCTCGTGAGCCGGCTCGCGAAGCTGGTCGGTCGTTCGAACCCAGGCGATGAGGATGATCCGCATCTGCATCATTTTGGGAGGTCCTCCGCCCAGCGGCTTTTCGAAGCTGCGGGCCTGGAGGTGCTGGGTCGGCTGGATGATTCCATCGTTCCTCCAAGGCTGCCTGTGCTTCGCTGGCTTTTTCGTCCCCTGCTGGCTGTCTTGCCGGGCTTCTTTTCATTGGCCCCCGTCTTACTGCTGTCGGCGAGGGTGGAGGTGGCTACCAGATGATGGTAAACCAGGGTGAAAACAGGGTGAGGGAGG
>JAKUSY010000432.1 GCA_022451445.1 Planctomycetota bacterium | reverse complement strand
ACCCAGCCCTCTCCAATCTCCTCCCAGGTCTGGGTGACCGGTTCAACCTTACCGGTGGAACCGAACTCCTGCGCGACCGCCGGGGAGAGCATCACCCCCGGCAGCAGCACGATACCCGAGAGCAAGATCGCCATCATCGATCTCGAAAAACGACCGCGACCATGTCCGGTTTTATCCATCCCTTGCATGAGTGGGTTCCTCAATATTCGCTGCCTTCAATCCAGGAGACGTCGTCAAAGCCGACCTGCGTCGGGATTCCATCGAGCACCACGGTGAGTACGCGTTCAGACTTGTTGATCTTCCTGACCTTGCCCCTGCCGCGAAGCTTAGGAACGCAAACCTCGTCATCTTTCCGCAGCGAGCGGGCAAAATCTTCACGTTTCCTGCCCAGCGGCGTACCGATGAGAAGCAACTCCACCTCGGTGGCAAGCTCATCCACCATCGGCTTGTGAGTCTGCGGTACGTTCTTCAACTTGTCAACAATAGGCTTGAGGACCTTCCTGGCGCGGCGCATCACGCGGTCGATCTCGAGATCCGCTTCCCTCTCGAGAGCCTCCCTGCGGATGGAGATCTCCTCGAGCTTGCCGGCGTATTCAGCCTTGTCCACCTGGACCTCCTCGCGCACCCGCTCGGCCCTGCGGCGCTCCTTTTCGACCTCCCTGCGGGATTTTTCCATGCGCGAGATGATCTCCCTGGTCGGCTCCTCGATACGGGCGATCTCCTCTTCCGCCGCCGCGATCACCTCCTCGCTCACGCCCAGCCGCCGGGCGATCGCCAGGGCGTTGGAATTACCCGGAACTCCCATCAGGAGCCGGTAGGTCGGCTTGAGGCTCCTGGTGTCGAATTCCATCGCCGCGTTCTCGACATCGTCGTGCAGGAACCCGTATTTCTTCATCGAGCCCAGGTGGGTCGTGATGATGGCCTTCCAGCCATTGGCGCGAAAATAATCCAGGATCGCCGTCCCGAGCGCCGCCCCCTCGAGGGGATCGGTGCCGGAGCCCAGCTCGTCGAGCAGGATCAGGGATCTGCCGGTGGCGCCCCTGAGAATCTCGACGAGTTGCTTCAGATGGCCTGAAAACGTGCTGAGGTTCTGCTCAAGGCTCTGCTCATCTCCGATATCGACAAACAGGTCATTGTAGACCGGGATCCTGGCCTTCGAGGCGGAGATGGGAACCCCGCTGAGCGCCAGGAGAACGTTGAGCCCGACGGTCTTGAGGGCGACCGTCTTTCCACCGGTATTCGGGCCGGTCACGACCAGGATCCCGGCGGGATCCCCGAGACAAATATCGAGGGGCACAACCTTGCCGAGGATCGAATCGAGCTCGATCTCCCGGAAATCACGGCCGGTGTCGCGCGAGAGCCACATCAGGTAGGGGTGTCTCGCGTCCCTCAGGTCGAGAACCTCATCGTCACCGATCTCAGGCGAGATCAACCGGAAGGAGGCCCCGTAGGCCGCCTTGGCGGCGGTAAAGTCAACCTTCGCAAGCGCTCCCTGCAGCCTTCGCAGCGTCACCCTCTCATCACGCACCTTCCGGGTCAGGTCCCAGAGAATCCTCAGCACCTCGTCCCTCTCCCTGTCGAGCAGGCCGAGAAGGCTGTCCCCATCCTGGACGATTTCCTCGGGCTCGATGTAGAGGGTCGAGCCGCTCTGCGACCTGTCCCTCACCGGCCCCTTCATCCAGGACCGGTACTCCGCCTTCACCGGCAACAGGTAGCGGTCGTTTTTCAGCGTGACCCCTTCGCTCTGGAAACACTTCCTCAGGTCGGAACGCTTGAGCATCGCGGTAGCGCCGAGGCGAAGCTTCTCCTGGAGGGCGGAGATGTCCCGCCGCAGCCCGGCGAGCTTCTCCGAAGCCTCGCTGCGCACCCCCTCATGAAGATCTATGAGCTTCGGGATCTCCTCTCTCAGCTCCGGCAGATCCTCGATCCCCGCGCCGAGGGCCGAGAGCGCCGGGAACCTGTCCTTGTCGCCGGTAAAGGCCTCGCGTACACCAAGCCCTGAGCGCAACAGATCCACCACCCTGTAGAGCTGCTCAGGCTCCAGCGGTTTTCCGCCCGAGTCGTCATCCTCGATGCCCGAGCAGACGTCGGAGAGTACGGCCAGGCGCAGCCTCGTTGACTCGAGGAGCTCACTGAGTTCCCGGGTCTCCGCGTGCAGCCGGCGCAGCACCTCCGCGTCAGGACAGGGCACGAGCTCCGCGGCGAGCCCACGCCCGAGAACCGATTCGGCGTAGGCCGCAAGGATCTCCCGCATCCGCCCGTACTCGAGAATCTCGATGGCGTGTTCAAAAGGCGCCATCAATCAGCCGGCGGCTGCGCGAAGAACATCGATGACCTCTTCCTCGCTGTCGGGGAAACGCCCCAGGGCCTTCTTGCTGAACACCAGCTCATCATCGAGCCTGATCTCGAAAACTCCTCCCCTGCCCTCGATGAGGATCGGGGCTGCCTCGAAAGATTTCTCTACTGCGGCCGCCAGACTGACAGCGCGGGGCTTGTAGTTTCACTGTACGCAGTATTCGATGCTTATCTTCATCACCGGCTCTCCTTGCCTTGTAGCTGACGCGTGGATTATAGCAGCAGCGGCGCCCGGTTAGAACCGTGAGCGCCCGCAACAAATCCTCCGTCCGATCCCCATCCCGAAGCCGGGCGTGATCTGCTATACTTCCCAACCATGCAAGCGGGCCTCTCCGTTATTGACTGGTCGCTCGTAGTGCTCTTCCTGCTGGGAGTAGGCGCCGTGGGCTTCCGCGCCTCCGGCAACCAATCGACAACCCGGGATTATTTTCTCGGTGGCCGCTCGATTCCCTGGTGGGCGGCGAGCCTGTCGATCATCGCCACCGAGACCAGCGCCGTAACCTTCATCGGAGTGCCGGCCGCCGCCTTCGCGGGCGACTGGACCCTGCTGCAGCTTTTCACCGGCTTCGCCATCGGCCGGATATTCCTGGCGCTCGTTTTCGTCAAGGCCTTCTACAAACGTGAATACATCACCGTCTACGGATTGCTGGCCGAGCGCTTCGGCGAAAGAACCCGCCTGCTCTCGGCGCTGCTCTTTCTCGCCGGCAGGGTGGTGGGGAGCGCCGTGCGACTCTACGCCGGCTGCCTCGCCGTCAGGATCGCCCTCGGGACGGATTCGATCGAGACAGTGATCATCGCCCTGGGGCTCTTCGGCGCGGCCTTCACCCTGAAGGGAGGAATCAAGGCGGTCGTGTGGACGGATGTGATCCTCGGTATCACCCTGCTGGCGGGGTGCCTGGTCTCCTGCGCCTGGATCCTCGCCTCCCTCCCGACCGATGCCGGCTCTATCGCTGCCGTACTCGAGGGCCTCCCCGAAAAGCTGTCGCTGATACACCTGGACACCTCGCTCTCCGATGCAGGCGGTCTCATCGCCGGACTTCTCGGCGGCATGGTGCTGACGCTCGCCACCCATGGGACGGACCAGGACATCGCCCAGCGCATGCTCACCTGCCGCGACGCGCGCGGCGGGCGGCTCTCGGTACTCGGGAGC
>JAKUSY010000431.1 GCA_022451445.1 Planctomycetota bacterium | reverse complement strand
GCCGGCCGCGCACCCTGCAATTTCAGCGGCTGGTCGGGGCGATTGATATTTCAGTTTCGGTGAAGGTTGAGATGTCTCCGGATTCGACCCGGGCCCGCTGGCTCGCTCCCTTTGATTTTGTCGCCAACCTCTTCATGAAGCTTCTGAAGATGCTCATCGTGCCGCTGATTCTCACCTCGATCATCTCGGGCGTGGTCAGCGTCGGGGACCCCTCGGCCCTGGGCCGGATCGGTCTCAAGACAGTGGCCTATTATTTCATGACGAGCCTGCTGGCAATCGTCGTCGGATTGGGGATCGTCAATATTTTCCAGCCCGGCAAGGGAGCGGATCTGAACCTCACCTCTTCGGTTTCAGAGAGAGATGTCGGTGAGGCCTCGCCCACAGACATCGTCCTGGATATGGTTCCCGACAATATTTTCAACTCGCTCTCGAGCAACTCGACGATCCTCCAGGTCATCTTTTTCAGCCTCCTGTTCGGATTCTTTATCACGAAGTTGTCGGGTCCCGGCGGCGGGCTCCTCAAGCAGCTCTTCGAGGCCGGCTTCGAGGTGATGATGAAGCTGGCCGAGTTCATCCTGAAGTTTATTCCGATCGCCGTGGTCGCGCTGATTGTCCGGGTCGTCGGGAAAACCGGCATGGATGTCTTTGAGGATCTCCTGGTATTCATGGGGTGCGTGGTGCTGGCGATCGCCGTTCATTTCTGCATCACCCTGCCCCTGATTCTCCGCTTCGTCGGTGGTATTAATCCATTGATCTGGGCGAAGGCCATGTGGCCGGCGATCATTACGGCGTTCTCCCCCAGCACGTCCTCGGCCACCCTGCCCGTCACCATGCGCACGGTGAAGGAGGGCGGCCGGGCAAGCGGCAAGGTGTCTTCTTTCTGCCTGCCGCTGGGGGCGACGGTCAATATGGATGGGACGGCTCTCTACGAGTGCATGGGAGTGATTTTCCTGGCCCAGTATTATTCCGGCGTTGGTCCCGATCCTTTTGAACTCACCCTGGGGATCCAGGTGTACGTGGTCCTGACCGCCCTGCTGGCGTCTGTGGGGGCCGCGGGAATTCCCTCGGCGGGGCTGGTGATGATGGTGACGATCCTCGAGGCCCTGAAGCTGCCCACCGAGGCGGCCTTCCTGCTGCTGGCCATCGACCGTCCGCTCGACATGCTGCGAACTGCTACCAATGTCTGGAGCGACACCACCTGCGCGGCGGGCGTGTCACGAAGTGAGGGCGAGACGGGCCTGGCCGGAGCCCTGGAGGATGGAGCGGCCGCGTCTGAGGTTTCTTCGCCCGGGCCACCGCCCGATGCCTGAGACGGCCCGTCGCCTTGGGAGCCGCTGGCGTGTAGAATGTCTGTTTTCCCCAAGGGTGTTTCTCTCTGACAGGGTTTCTCGATGCTTCCTGCAACGACTTTCGTGATCGACTCCGGGTCTTTCGCATTCGCCGGAGCGCCTCTCGCCTCTGGTGAGCCGGGGACGGTGAGTCTCCCGGATACCGAGACGGACACCCGCCTCGACCGGATCTGGAACGTGATCGTCTGGGATGACCCGATCAACCTGATGGCCTACGTGGTGTATGTTTTCCAGAAGGTGTTCGGAATGTCCGAGCAGCTCGCGACCCGCCATATGCTGGAGGTGCACAAGGAGGGCAGGTCCCTCCTCACTAGCTGTGAACGAGAGAAGGCGGAGCTGTTCGTCAGCCGGCTGCACCGTTACGGATTGCAGGCCACCCTCGAGAAACAGACAGGATGATTCCTTCATGAACCCGGTCGAACGCCAGGATGATGACAGCCTGAAGATTTACCTTCCCCATGCCGAGGGACTGGTCCTCTGCTCTCTTCCCCAGCGCATCGAGGACCTGCTCTCCCAGGGTGATTTCAACCAGCGTGTCGCCGACAGGCTCTTTCCCGTAGCCTATGAAGACGCGGGCAAGGAGGCCGAGTATCGAAAGCTGCTCGGAGATGATCTCAAGAAGAGAAAGCTCGAGAGCGTGAAGGCTTTCAAGGCGACCCTCGAGAACTGGGACATCACGCAGTCGGGGGTGGAGGTCACCATCGCGGCGGAGCTGGTCGAGACCTGGCTTGGCTTCCTCAACGATATGCGGCTCTACCTCGCCATCGAGCTCGATATCACCGAGAACGATTGGAGTGCCGGGCTGGAGCCAGACGAGGAGATGAGCGAGGAGCTGGCCCTGCTCCACCTGCTGACCTGGCTGCAGCAGTGTATTCTCGATGCTCTCGGTTTTGTCCAGGAACGATACATTCCCGAAGGGGAAGAGCCGGATGGGCGGGAGGCGGAGGAGACCTGAGCGTATCCGGCCTTTCCCGGTTCCGGTAAAGGTCCCGGGAGGTCCGGAATTTGCCCCTTTTCGCCCTGCGGGCGATACTTCTATGGGAGTTCGGGGTCGCGGACTTTCATGTTCGGGTTGGGTAGCAGGGTCCTTCGCAGTATCGGGGTAAGCCATGAATCTGGACAAAATGTTCGCCTGGGGGCTGATCGTCGTGGTAGCGGTGGGCATCTTCGGAGGGTTTTTCAGGAAAAACTCGCAGCTGCTGGGCGAGCTGACCTTCGATGTTCCTTCGGACTGGAAGCGTGGCGGGGATCCGACCGGCGAGGGCGGTTCGCTCGAGTACTACCGTCAATCCGAGGAAGGCTCCGACGTCCACCTGAGGTCCAGCACGCTGCCCGGGCGCATCAAGGTGGCCGAAGAAGGACTCTGGGACATACGCTCGGGTATCGAGAGTGAGCTGCAGCGAGATCCGGAGATACTGGGGTATCGTCTCGATGAGGTGAACGTCTGTGAGCGCGGCGGGGTGCAGGCCTTTCGCATCGTGAGCACCCTGCAGACGGGTGATGGGGTATTCGACCAGCTTCAGTACATCATCGATGGAAGTGCGGGGCATCTTTTCACCTTCAGCGCGCCCTCGGGGCCCGGCTACGAACTCGATGTGGTGGCGGAAGAGATCATGGGCACCGTTGGAAAAAATCCCTACGCCCGGTATATGGGTCTGCTCCCAATCCTGCTCATCGCCTCGTTCGTAGGGTTCTACCGTCTCCTCCCCGGCGCGCGCGGCGGCGTCTGATCCATTCGGGTCTTCCCCCGCAGTGGTGCTCGCAGTATAGTTTGCGGACTCCCGCAAGCTGTTCGAAGAGAGATGGTTGCCAGGATGAAGCGGATACTCGTCAACGCGGAGGCGCATCCCGACGCGCTGAAGATCCTCGAGGATAACGGCCTGGAGCCGGTCTATGTTCCCGAGTCGGATGTCGACGGCAGCCTGGAGGCGGCTCGCGACAGTGTCGGCGTTGTCGCCAACGCCTCGCTGCCGTTTGATGAGGCTTTTTTCGAGCTGGCTCCGGAGGTGAAGGTGATTGGCAGGATGGGGGTTGGCTACGATAACGTCGATCTCGAGGCCGCGGGTCGCCATGGGGTCCAGGTGGTCAACACCCCGCTGTCGGTTATCGAGCCCGTGGCCGAGCATACCCTGATGCTGATGCTCGCGTTGGTTCGCCGGGTG
>JAKUSY010000430.1 GCA_022451445.1 Planctomycetota bacterium | reverse complement strand
GCGGAACAGCTTGCCGGTTCGCTCGAGAAGCTGACCGGGAAGAATTTCTCGCATGTCATCTTCGGCATAGGGGTTCTCGGTATGGCGATCTCGACGATCATCATCCTCATGCTCATCAACGGCTTCACCATCTGCGAGATGTTCAATCTGCCGATGAGCGGGACCGCCTACCGCATCGGGAGCTTTCTGCCCGGTATCACCGGCGCGCTGGGGTTCCTCTTCCTCTGGGGTGACAGCGGGGCGCGTTTCTGGCTGGCGGTCCCCACCAGCGTTTTCGGGTTCTGCCTGTTGCCACTGGCCTATATTACATTCATCCTGCTGATGAACAACCGCAAGGTGCTGGGCGACAATATGCTGGAGGGTGGTAAGCGTGCGGCGATGAATATCGCCATGGGGATCGCCTTCCTGGCCGCCGCGATTGGCGCCGGCTACGCGATCTGGAACAAGCTGCAGTGGTGGGGAGTCGCTATCGTCGCGGTCCTGGTCGTGCTGGCGCTCGTGATTCGTCCGATGCCTGGAGCTGGCGATGCGGTGGACGCTGCCGATGCGGGTGAGCCGGAAGCGGGGGGCGGTGAGGATCCTCCTCCTGCGGAGCCAGGTGAAGAAGCGTAGGTGTTTTTGCGAAGCTGCCGCTCAGTCCGCCCGGCGGCCGTTGCCCGGCCCGTCGAGCAGGCCTCCGCGTTTGCGGGTCTTGTCGCTGACGCCGCGGCGGATGTTGAGCTTGCGTCCGTCGCGCATGCCGTCGGCGTAGCCGCGGCTGCGCGCCACGCCGGAGCCCGAGACGCTGCGGATGCGCGGATTGAGATGACGCCAGTATTCGCTCAGGCGGGTGTCGCCGACCCAGATGAGCCCCTGCTCGCGCTCCAGCGTGTCTTTCTGGCGTTCGAGCTTCTGCTTGAGGCCCTGCAGCAGCCCGGCAAGGTATTGGAGTCTGGTGCCGCGAACCTTTTTTTTCGTTGCCGTGGCGCTCTTGTGCGCCTCCCAGAGAGGTCCTGCGGCGCCCGTTACGTAGTCGTAGATATAGGAGGCGATCTCGAGGTTCTGTTTCGTGCCGCAGATCTGCAGACGCTTGCCTGGCTTGTCGTGGCGCGGGTTATAGGAGTAGGTCCAGATCGCCTGTACGAAGAAATACTCCTGCAGGATGTTCGACAGGACGTATTGGTACTCCTGGATCCTGGCGGCGCAGTCGCCGAGGTAAATAAAACCGTAGTCGCGTTTCGCCGCGAGGTCTTCAAACTCGATGTTGTATTTCAGCAGGTATTTCTGCGCCAGGCGCATGGCGGTGGCCGCCTCGTGTTCGTTGGGGCTGCCGGCGAGGGCCAGGAGCTCCTTGATGCGCCCGAGGCGCCGGTCTTTTTCGGCCGCGGAGTCTTCGAGTTTTCCCAGCGCGGCGGTATCGGCTTTCGCCGCCGGATCGCAGCGCAGCAGGTCGCAGGCATCCCTGAATTCCCTGCCGTGGGGAGCCGCGGCGCCGAGCCCGAGGCGCTCCTGCACGTATTGGTGCGCCATCTCGTGGCGCAGGGTATCGACCACGCTCTCCCAATCGTGGCTGAGGATGTGGTGGCGGCTGATCATCAGCACCCGCCGGTTCCCGTCCCAGCTGCCGAGCTTCTTCTTCGAGTCTCCCAGCAGGAAGACCGGGCGCTTCAGGGCGCAGTCGAGGTACTGGTAGTTGACGTGGTCAAAGTGCCAGGCGAGGCGCCTCAGCCAGGCGCGCTCGAGAGCCTCGGGGAGCTGCTCCAGGCTTACCGCCGGCTTCGCTCTTTTCCTTTTTTCCGCCATCGACTCCTCGAAATGTTCCGCCCGGGCTTTGATGCCATGGAGAGCTTAACCCCGGCTGAGGGGCCGGGCAAGTTCCGGCTTGATGTCTGCTCGGTGGGTTGGAATCGGTGCGTGAAACGATTCCTGATCCCGCCCGGATCGAGCGTCAGTGCGCCGTTGCTTGAGAGCCCGCCAGAGGCTTCTTTTTTTTACGGAAGCCGATTATACTCGGGGCCAACTAGCGGAGCTGTTTACTCTATGGAACTCTACGTCTACGAAACCCCCGAAGGAAACGTCGCCGATTTCCGGCCCTACCTCGATGGGTTCGATCATTCCTTCTCGGATCATCCCGCTCTGGGGCCTGAAGATCGGCGCCTGGAGAAGGTGAGCAACCTGAAGCACCCCGCCTACCAGTACGACCTTGCCGGCAAGCTTCGTTTCATCGGCCAGGCGGTGGTGAGGTGGCGTGAGCTGATGGTCTTCCCTATTGCCTGGGACGGAGAATACGTCCCCGTCGAATGGCGGGAGCCTGGCGGGGACGCAGGGTCCTGATTGCTCTTTTTTCCGTTTCACGCGTGAGCGGCGGCGCTGGCTCCGCCTCGACAGGCGCTGGCGCGGGTTTCGTTACGGGTCGGGGCTTATCGTGAAGCTTTCGCCACATGGGGGGCGCGTCATCCGATCCCGCGGTGGGGGCGGCCGGTGCCTTCGGGGGCAGCTCGCGGCTTCCAGGCTCGTCGGGCTCTTCCAGCGCCGCCTCCCCGGGGGGTTTTTCCAGGGGAGCTCCAGGCGGCTCCTGCGGCTGGGGCTCCGGGGTCTCTCGCGGGGGAGCTTCCGCGGGCACCTTGCCGGCCTCGGCCGGCCGCATCGCCCAGGCTTGCGGATGGGGCGTCCTGCGAGCCTCGAGGCCGGCGAGGACCGCCAGGCAGACGATGATGCTCGAAATGAGCGAGCTGACGACCACGACATAATGGTTTTCGAGCCAATTATTTAAACGCCGGGTCATTCGACAATTACCTCTTTTCCAAATTTTTCGCCGAGGTATAGACTGGGGGCCTGGCAGGGGTTCGGTTCTTACCATGAACCCCGTGAGAGCCTCGTTTTCCAGAAGCGGGGATTTTCTTTACCTGACGCACAGGCGGCTGATCATGCCCCGGAAAAAATCTACCGGCAGCTCCGGCAATCGTTATGCCGAGGATGCCTCTATGAAGGAACTCGACCAGATCCGGGCTCCTCTTTACAGGGAATTGGAAAAGCTCAGCAAAGATTCCGGCTATCAGCGCGGCAAGGAGTCGCATCTGTGCTGTACCCGCAAATACAACCAGATGCGCATATCTCCTGTCGAGGCGAGATCGATCGCCCGGGCGTTCCGAAAGGACCCCCGGCTGCGCGGCAGATTACCAGCAGTTCTTGAGCGCCTCGAGAAGGCCCTCGAAGGGCTTTCCGATAACGGCGAGAGGCAGTCATTCGATTGTCCGCTCCTGGAGAACAGCAAGTGCATGGTTCACGGGGTGGCGAAACCGATCGGTTGCCTGGCCTGGCATCCAAGGCAGTACAGCGACCCTGAGGGTGAGTACGGGTTTAGCCCCAGGGGCTGGACAGCCTTTGCCGCCAGGGATCGCCTGAACGACAAATACCAGGGGGGAGACTGGAAGTTGCGGGTGATCCCGTTGTGGCTGAAGAGGGTCTTTTCCCGGGAGCTCAAACGCAGGCCGAAATCCGCCGACAGCGCGAGCCAGGGCGACGGGACGGGCCCG
>JAKUSY010000043.1 GCA_022451445.1 Planctomycetota bacterium | reverse complement strand
AGGCACTCTTTGATGTCAGCGACCATCTTGCGATAGAAGAGGCCGGGCTTGAGAAAACTGTCCCGCTTCAGGACCCTCTTCTCATCCCAGGTCATCTCCCCGGCGCTCGGCGAGCGAAAATCGCACCAGACGCTCTTGCCGCCCCAGGCGGCCTTGATGAGCAGCACGTGTTCATCATAGAGCTCACCCATGATGGTTCCGAACATGAGCTCGGGCCCGAGCTCCCGGTCCTCCGCCCCCCAGCCTACGCTCAGCGGCCCCTTCTTTTTTCCCTCCCTGGATTTCCAGGCGACGGTGACATCCTTCCTAACAGCCCAGGACCCATCCGGATTTTTCAGCTTCTTGAGCAGGGCCCCGTACTTCGGATGGTTGCCGAGATGCTCGAGGCTGCTGACCTGTCCATGCCCTTCCATATTGGACTGGCCGGCGAGAATGAAGACCTTGACCTTTCCCTTCGCCACCGCGGGCGGCGCGAAGAGAAAAAGGCCGAGGCCCAGAAAGAAGACCGTAATCGAAAACTTTTTCACCAGAGGAACTCCTCGATTCAGGGGGAAGGCTTCCCGGCCCCGGACCAGGCAAGCCGGCAGAAAACAAGCATACACGCCCTCCTCCCCGAGGTCGACCATGCTCCCGCGCGTCGCCGGCTACTCCTTCAGCTTGACCTGCCCGGGTGACATCAGGTAGCTGATGAGATCACGAACCTGGGCCGACTTGAGCTGGCCCAGCAGCCCATCCGGCATGAGCGAGAGGGCGGTGGGCTTCACCTCGACGATAAGCCGCTGGTCAAGAACAAGCTTTTCCTTCGGGGTCTGCAGGCTGATCGTGCGCCCGCGCTGGAGTCCCGGGACGCCGGTCAGGATCCGGCCATCCTTGAGACGCACCACCGACATGCGGTAGTTCTGTGGCACGATGCCGGAGGGATCGAGAATGTTCTCGAGCCAGTATTGAAGCTCACCTCGCTGCGCTCCCGTCAGCTCGGGGCCGGTCGTGCCTCCCTCGCCAAAGAGGCGGTGACAGCTCCCGCAGGCCTCAGCGAAGAGCTTGCGGCCCCTGCCCGGATCTGCCTTTTGCAGCTTCGCCGGTGCCAACTCCTCACGCCACCTCGCAATGGAGGCGAGGCGATCAGATCCTATGAGAGCCGTTGCGGGAAAAACCTGCCGCAGCCGCTTGTTCAATTCCGGGTCACCGAAAAGCTGGATCTGCCTGAGCAGGTAGGGAGTCAGGAGTCCCGGGGGGAGAGCGCCCTTCTGCGCGGCATCCAGGAGCTTGCGCGCATGCGACGGACGCTCGGCGAGGGTCTCGATGACGACCGCGCGTATGTTCGAGTGAATCCCCTTCACTCGCTGCAGGAGAAAATCAGCGGCATCCTCGCGCGGATAGCTCGCGATGGCGCGGATGGCCTCGGGGCCGACCTTCTTGTCGCCGACCAATTTCTTGAGAATCGGCCAGGATTTTTCATCAGCACTTGCCGCAAGCGTTCGAATCGCCCTGTTCCTGGTGGCCGAATCCACGCCCCCATTTCCGGCGATACGACGCAGCTCACCCAGGTCCCTCCCTCCCGAAAAAACAACAGCTGTTCGTTCCACCAGCTTACGGGTCTGTGGATCGTCGATCTCCAGGAGAGCGGCTCGCGATCGTTCCCAGCCGGCAGGAGCCTCAGCCTTGAGCAATCCATCGAGAGCCTGGCTCAGGCCTGAGAGGATGGCCCGGCGCTGCTCCCCGGATGCCTTTACCGCGATGGAGAGGAGCCTGGAGACTGTTTCGCTGTCGCTCTCCAGATCGTAGGCCAGGCGGCGGGCTACGTACCGGCTGACCTTCGGCATCCTCGAATTCCTGATGCAGGTCAGGGCGGCGGCCGGATCTTCCGGGACAGCCGGCTCGATGCCGTACCAGATCATGGTCGGCAGGACCCTGTCATCGGCGAATTGAGCCCGCTGGACCAGATTTCGCGCCAGCCTCCAGCGTCTGGAGAGCGGCAGCTTCTGCAGGGCCGAGGCCAGGTAGGTCAACACGAGTCCCGAGGGCTCCTTCGCGGCAAGACTCTCCAACGCGGCGATGGCGCCCGCGGAGGGCTCGCCTTGATCAACAAGCAACCGAACGGCCCAGGAGCGAAGATGCTCGTCGGGCTCAGCGAGCAGGCCGAGCAGGAGCTTCTCGTCGGCGGCGCCGATCACATGAAGGCACCAGAGAGCCCGCAGCTTGCGGCGCACATCCGCGTGCTCCCTCAGCATCCTTCCCAGGATCGCAGCCGCATCATCGAGTGGAGCGCCGTCCGCCGACCTCTGGTAGAGCTGGTGTCTCGCCTGGCGGACAAACCACTCGTCCTCATGCAGCTGCAGACGGGCAAGCTCCTCCGCCGACAGCTTCGCAAGATCGATGGCTCGGGGGGGCCGGGGCTTGCCGTGAGAGATCCTGAAGATCCGGCCCGAGGTCCTGTGGACGCCATCGTTCTCGTGGCACTCGCCGATATCCGCCCAGTCGAGAACGAAGACCTCGCCGGTGGGCCCCGGCAGCAGCTCGATCCCGCGGAACCAGGAATCCCCCGACTCGGCCATGTCCTCGCGATGCACCGCGCGATAGGTCGCCCCGTGGCGCTCGAGATGGTCGCGGTTGAGGCGGCGGCCGTGAAAATTCACCGTAAATACATCGTTGCGGTATTGCGCCGGCCAGTTGCTGCCGAGGTAGATCATCATTCCCGTGTGGGCATGGCCTCCACCGGCCTGGCTGGTCGCGTTGCTCAACCCCTTCTTGGCGGCATGCCAGGGTTCACCTGAGGCCCAGTGGACGTGGTCAGCTGTCTGGTCAAGGAGTTCATAGAGATGGGGTCGGAAATCCTCACCGTACATTCGCTTGAAGTGAGCGCCGGGAACCGCGTGCCAGAGATGACCGATCACCGTATTGATGAAGAACAGCTCGCCATAATCATCCCAGTCGGAGCCCCAGGAGTTGGTTGTCCCGCGACAGACGACCTCGAACCGGCGCGTGAGAGGATGGTAACGCCAGATGGAGCAGTTGAGCTTCTCCCGGCGATCGGACGAGGTGCCCGGGACCCCGACCACCGAGGTTCCCTGGATGCCATGGCGTCCGTAGAGCCAGCCGTCGGGCCCCCACTTCAGCCCGTTGACGAAATTGTGCCGCACATCGGAATCCTCCCATCCATCCAGGATGACCCGGGCCTCCCCGTCAGGGACATCATCACCGTCCGCGTCAGGAATGAAGTAAAGGTACGGCGCGCAGAGAGCCCAGACACCGCCGAAGCCGAGCTCGATGCTCGTCAGGCGCTGCCCCTTGTCCCAGAAGACCTTGCGACGATCGCAGCGGCCATCTCCATCGGCATCTTCGAGAATGACGATGCGGTCGTGGAAATCGAGGTCGAAGTTGACCTTGCGCTCGGCGTAGGTATTGTTCTCGGCGATCCAGAGACGCCCGCGCGCGTCAAAGGCGCCTCCGATGGGCTGAAATACCTGCGGATCGGCGGCGAAGAGGGTCGCCTTGAATCCCGTGGGAACCTCGAGCTTCGCGAGAGCCTCTTCCGCCGTGAGCAGGGGAATCGTCTCCGCCTGGGTGTTCTCAGGCTTCTCTGCAGAGGGCGGTTCTTCCTCCCCAACAACCCCGGCCAAGAGGGCGAGCAGGCAGAAGAGAACCGTAACGGTAAGCAATTCGTGCCGGCCCTGGCTGTCAACTCTCGGGTCTGTCATGAAACCTCTTCCTGTTATTCCCTGATCTTAATTGAGCGGACACCGTTTTGAACAGGACCTTTACGGTCGTTGCCTCCGGCCAGTCAGCCGATTAGAATTCCTGCCTCACCGACACCCGCGCAAATGGAAGCAAAGATCGAAACATGACACTTTCCAAGCTCACCTGCCTGGCCTGTCTCTTTTTCTTCGCGAATGCGACCACGAATATCAGCGCCGCCGACGGGCCAATCCGGGTTTTCATCCTTGCCGGCCAATCCAATATGGAAGGCCAGGGCGTGGTCGCCTACGACCACCCGAAATATTACAACGGCGGCAAGGGCAACCTCGCCTGGTCGATGAAGAACTCGAAGAGCTCCACGCTCATGAAGCATCTCAAGGATGTGGATGGTAAGTGGGCCGAGAGAGAAGACGTTCGGATCAGTTTCAAGGACAAGCGGGAAACACGCACGGGCAAGCTCAGCGTCGGCTTCACCGGCTACGGAGGCACCAGCCACATCGGTCCCGAGCTCCAGTTCGGACACGTTGTGGGTGATCATCTCGAGAAACCGGTTCTCCTGATCAAGACCGCCTGGGGAGGCAAGAGCCTCTACAGGGACTTCAGACCGCCGGGCTCGGGGGGAACCGTCGGGCCTTACTATACGAAAATGCTGGAGGAGGTCCGCGCCGCGCTGAGTGCATTGAAGGGAAAGAAATACGTCATCTCCGGCTTCGTCTGGTTCCAGGGCTGGAACGACATGGTCGACGAGGATGCGCGGGCCGAGTACGCCGCGAACATGGTCCATCTCGCCACTGATATCCGCAGGGAATTCAAAGCTCCACAGCTGCCGATCGTGATCGGGGAATTGGGCAACCTCGGGGAAAAAGCCTCCGGCGGCATTGTCGAAATTCGCAAGGCCCAGGCCAGGGCGGCCGCCAGCCCGAAGTTCAGGAAAGGCACCATCGCCTTCGTGAAGACCACCCCGTTCGCGCGGCCCAAGGAGCTGTCCCCTAATCCCGGCCACGGCCATCACTGGTTCGGCAACGCCGAGAGCTACTTCCTCATCGGCGACGCCCTCGGCAAGGCGATGGTAAAGCTGCTCGAGACGGCGAAGACCAACTAGCCGAGGACAGGCCCGCGGCTTATTTCTTCGGGCTCGCCGCCTTCTTCGGCCACAGCGAGGAGATGGCATCCTTGATGATCTTCTCGCAGCCTACCGCCGGCGGACCGAAGTGCCGGGTCCACACCTGGCCACCCCAATTGGGCAGGCAGGCCGCCTCGTAGCCGCCCTTTTCCCCCAGGCCCAGGGCCGCGTCAACGGCGATGTAGCCCTCGTAGCCGTTGGTATAGCCGAAGGTCATGGTGCGCTTGAAGGGTGCGTTCTTATCGACCCAGAGCTCGTACTGGCAGAACATCTCGTGCGGCATGGTGACGAGGCACCATTCCCTGGCGAACATGACGGCGTAGACGTCCATGCGGCGGGGCGGCGGCTCCTTGCCGCTGTCGATGAGAGCCAGTATCTTGTTCAGCTGTTCCATGCGGCCTTCCCTGTCTCTCTCGCGGTGAGCCATCTCCTGCCAGAGCTTCTTGGCGGGCAGGGCGTGGGATGGAAGAGCTGCGCGGGCGTACTTGACGGTGAAGGTCTCCGCCTTGATCGGCTCGCTCTTCTCGATCGCCTTCAGAACGGCGCTGCCGAGATCACGACCCTGCTTCTCCGCGTTCGCGTGAGTTGTGCGCAGGGGGAAGCCGTTGATGTTTCCACCGCAACCCTGGGCAAAGAGCGCGATGACATCCTTGCCGAGAGCCTCGTGAATTCGCTTCGCTGCAGCTCCGGGAAAATCGGCGCTGGTGAGCTTGCTGCGATCGGGAACTATGACCGGATGGGCGGCGGTCTCGTACAAGCCCGCGATGGGCTTGCCGCTCTTGGCGCTGTCGGCGCACAGGACGTTGACCCAGGGTACGATCGGGCCCTTGCGGTTTACCCCCATGTAGACGTGGCCATTGTCCTTGTTCACCAGCCTGCGGTTGAAGCCTACCTGCGCCGGCGCTCGTCCGGCGCGAAGAGAGACGGGCTCGGCGCGCTTCTTCGCCTCCTTTACGATGGTGAGAATCTTGTTCAGGGTGGCGTCATTCCATTTCGAGTCCGTATCGTTGGAAATTTTCGTCTTGCCGCGTGCGCCCAGGCTCGCCGAGGAGTGCGAATGACTGAAATTGACCAGGGTGTTCTCAATCCCCGTCTGCTTCCTGATCTCGGCGCGAAGCTCATCGCAGAGCTCGAAGCCGCCGAAGATCAGGTCGAGGCAGACAATCACCAGAGAATTTTTCTCCGCGTCTTCAAGGTAGAGGCACCTGGCAAAAAGAGGGTCGTTCACCCCGACGCTGAGACGAAAGTAGTGCTGGATCTGATGTCCTACCGGCGGCGTGATCTCACGCTCGGCGGCGCCGGCTCGCATACCTCCCTCGGCCCTGGCGGACGGCAGGCAGATCGCGAGTATCGTAAAAAATGCGTAGAAGAGAATCTGCGGACGCTTCATTGACTGGCTCCTGGCTTTGGCTTTTTCCCCCGGGGAGAATAATTTCTGCCGGGGTAGCAATCAAACCTTTGCCCCGATCATACATCAACCGGTTTGATCAAGGGCCGCTTACAAGGACGGAATACGAACGCCCGCTGCATGTTTCCTCTCGCTACCCATCGCGCTTCAGCGTATTTTTGGTGGTCCTTCAAGGCAAGTCGACATTTTTGTAACGCCCGGGAAACAACCAGGAGCCCATATCATGAAAAGTTTTTCGATGTGCATAGCTGCCGCGATCCTCTTGTATCTTTCGTCTCCGCTGATGGCCGGCGGCGAAAGCGCAGCGGTCCGCATGGGCACCGGGTTGATGACCTTCGACACCGTTCCGGGATGGGGCCTGGGAGCCGATGGGAAGTCCGTCCTCGGGCCGACCCACGGCGGCGTCACCATCGACAAGGCGGGCAACATCTACACCAGCGCCAATAAGGGCGTCGTCGTGTTCTCTCCGGACGGAAAGGTCATCCGCGAGTTCCTCGGCAAGGCGTATTCGGACATCCACGACCTGGAGATCCGCGAGGAAGAAGGCGTCGAGTTCATCTACGCTGCACGCAACAACAATGCCGAGGGGATCAAGTTCAACTCGACCGATGGAAAGATCGTCCTGAAGCTGACGGTGGCGGGCATCGCCAAGGAGTCCGGCCTGAAGATCAGGAGAATGAATCCCACCGCGATCACGGTCGCCCCCAACGGCGACATCTTCCTCTCCGACGGCTACTACAGCAATCGCATCTTCAAGTTCGACAAGACCGGGAAATACATCATGCACTTCGGGAAAAAGGGTAACGGACTGGAGCAGTTCAACACCGCCCACGGCATGACCCTCGACACGCGCTACGAGCCACCGCGCCTCCTGATCTGTGATCGCAACCACCGGCCCAAGGGCCGCCTGGTGCACTATGACCTCGATGGAAAATTTCTCGGCGAGGTCGTCACCGGCCTCGGAATGCCGACATCGGTCGCCGTCCAGGGCGATTACGTCTCGGTTCCGGACCTGCACGGGCGGGTGGTCATCCTCGACAAGACCAACACCATCATCGCGGTTCTCGGCCACAACCCCGACCGCCGCAAGGGCGCGTCCTTCGGCATCAAGCAGGAGAATTGGGTTGAAGGACACTTCAGCGGAACCCACGGCTCCTACTGGGACGCCGCCGGCAACCTCTACGTGCAGGACTGGAACGTCTCGGGACGGATCATGAAGCTCGTTCGGGTAAAGTAGCCCCCCTCTTCCCGGAAACACCGGATCTTCAGAGCCCCTCGGGCCCGGCCTCTCGGGGCAGAAGGTAATGGATCGGCATGCGGGGAACAGCGAGCCTGCGCCGTTTCGGCGTGGTCGCCCGGCGAAGAGCCTTCGGACCGCCGACCACAGGCAGCTCGATCGAGGTCGCGCCGAGCTCCACCGTGAGCTCCGTGCCCGGCTTCGGCCAGAGGGTGAAGTCTTTATCGCTCGAGAAGATCATGAGCCCGATACGCTGCCCGGCGGGAATCACCTGGTCATCCGGCTGGAAATCGAAGCTCAGCTCGTAGAACTCTCCGGGCACCAGCGACTCACTCTCCCTGATCGAATCGTGGTTCTGTGGATCAGCCCAGCCGCGCGAGATGAGGTTGTCATTGGTCCTGCCGCCCTTGGTCCAGGGCAGGGAAACAAGCCAGACCGACAGGTTGACGGCGGGCTGGCTGGAGGCCACCTTGATGCGGATGCTCGGGGTGCCGGAGATGTGCACCGGCTGAGACAGCTTACGGGTGGCGTAAAGCAGGCGATGCTCACCCTCTTCCTGGCTGGCGAGGCTCGCCCCGTTGACCGCGTAATTATCGACCAGCTTCTCACTGCCCTGGCCGGGCCGGGCCTTGAAACCGAGGCGGCCCGTTTCGTTGCCGCCCTTTTCGAGATGCAACCTGACCGGCGCAGCCTTCGGATTCGGATAGTCCTCGTAGGGAGTCGGGTCGCTTCGCTTCTTGCCCTCCCTGACAATCCAGGCGCGCGGGTCCTTCTCGACGCCGTTTTCGATCCCGAAGAGGTAGCGCGTGAACCAGCGGTTCATCAGCTTCATCGGCGGCGATCCCCCATGGCCGCCCTGGTGAAAGAACGCCTGCAGGGGGAGGCCCTTCTTCTCCTTGAGCGCCTCGTAGATTCTCACGCTGTGCTCGGGCATGACGTTCCAGTCATTGAACGCGTGCGACATCAGCGTCGCGGCCTTCAGGGGACCGAGCTCGTTCAGATAGTCACGACCGAACCAGAAGTCGTTGTAGTCGCCGCTGAGCCGGTCGAAATTCTCTGCCATCTCCCGGTCACGGACGTTCGAGTCGCAATATTCTCGCCTCATCGGCTCACCAGAGTTGATGAAGTCGTAGAGAACGTCGATGTCCTCGCCCATGTAGCCGCCCGGATGGCGAATCAGGCCGTTGGAGCGGTAGTAGTGATAGTAGGAGGTGTTCGGAGCGATCGGGATGATCGCCTCGAGGCCCTCGACCCCGGTCGTGGCGGCTGCCAGCGCGAGCGTACCGTTGTAGGAGGTGCCTGTCATCCCCACCTTGCCGGTACACCAGGAGGCCTTGACCTCCTCGTCGCCATCGATCGTGGTATAGCCCGGAACGCGCCCGTTCAGCCAGTCGATGACCGCCTTCGGCGCCAGCGACTCGTTGTCGCCGCCGACGGTGGGACAGCCCTGGGAGAGGCCCGTGCCGGGAGACTCGGAATGGACCACCGCGTAGCCGCGCGGCACCCAGGTCTTGGAATGGGATTTCGAGATGACCGGCCTGCGGCTCTGGTGCTTGATCGCGGGCGGATGCTTGTGCGCCGGGGGCTTCGCTCCCAGCTCGTGCTTCGGATCCCAGAAGAACTCTTTTTTATTGGAGCCGGTGCCGGCGAAGTACGGACTCGACACGTAGACAACCGGGACCTTCAGCCCCTCGGTGTCGGTCTGCCCAGGCCGGGTGACGGAGACATGCATGCGGTCGGGCTTGTCATCGCCATCGGTATCGAAGCTCGCCTCTACCCAGAGATCGTGCCGGATCCATTTCGAGGAATCCTTGAAGCCCTCGACGACCTGAGCCTCGCCGTCGGCGAATACCGGGACTGTCGGTTTTTTGTCCTGCGCGTATCCATCAGCGCATAGGGTGATCAAGATCACCGCGCCGGCAACTTCCCGGGAGAAAAAACCGCGCTTACCGGTCATTTTCCATCACCTTGGCCCTCGCTTTGCGCCTGAGCCTCGCGGGAGAAATGCTGCACCTTCGGCAAGATCGCCGTAGCATGCCGCTGAACCTCTTCGTGCCGGTCCTCCCGGCTGATCGCCGTGATGGTCTCCAGCACAGCCGGATCCCCTCCATGCCACATGAGAACCTCCAGGCTCCTCATGCGAACCCTCGGATCCGTATCATCGGCCAGGATATCGAGCATGGGCTGCTTGACCTCCTCGGACCTTTCGCCGCGAAGGGGCTTCACCGGTGCCTCACGAAGCTCCGGGCCTAGCGCAGTGTCCCTGGCCAGGTCGATAATGGACTGGAGGGCTTCAGGCGGGCCGCTCTGCCCCTTCCCCTTCGACTTGCCCGCCATCCTGCGTAAACTCTGCCACGCTTTCAGGCGGTCCCTGGCGGGCTGGCTGGTGTCGAGGACCAGGTTGAGAGCCTCCTCGGCCTCTTTTTCCCTGGCCCGGGCAAAGCCCGAACGAGCCAGCTCGGCGATATTCTCATCGCTTTCGAGGCTGTCGAGCCGCTCGGCAAGGGCGGCTATGTCGGCCGCGAGGTTCGAATCATCAGCGACAGAGGGAGTCTTCTCTTCTTCCCCGATCTTTGAAACGGCGGGTGTGCCCCCCTCGAGCTTCTCGATGCGCAGCCGGAGCTCCTCGGCCTCTTCCCTCAACGCCGACGCGAGCCTCTTGAGCTCACGGGCTGTCTCATCCGGAGAGCTGTCCCCGGAAATGGCCGACTGCGTTGAGTCGACATCGGAACCGGTCTGCAACAACGCGAACCCCGCCATTCCCGCGGCCAGGACCGACAGGCTCAGGCAGATTGCCACCGGCAGTTTCGACATTTTATAGCTCCATAAACAGGTGGTTAAGAGGAGTATGATAATATCAGTCCGCTTCGCCGTATACCTTTCATCGTTGTCTTCAATTGTCGATTTGCCCTTGCAGGTCCTGACAGGACACGCTAATAACCCGACTGCCATGAAACACGCCCCTCTTTTTATTTACCTTCTTTTCGGCATCCTCCCGGGCGCTCAAGCCGCCCAGCCCAACATCGTCTTCATCCTCGCCGATGACCTGGGCTACGGCGACGTGGCCTGCTACAACCCCGAATCGAAGATCCCGACGCCGAACATCGACCGGCTGGCGCGCGAGGGAATGCTCTTCACCGACGCCCACAGCCCCTCGACGGTGTGCACCCCCACGCGCTACAGCGTGCTGACCGGCCGCATGGCCTTTCGCACCGGGATGCGCGGGGTGTTCACGGGCGCCGGCGGGCCGTGCATGATCGAAAAGCCGCGCCTCACCATCGGCGGCCTGCTGCAGAAGAAGGGCTATACCACGGCGCTCTTCGGAAAATGGCACGTCGGCATGACCTTCTTCGACAAGGAGGGCAAGGCGATCAACAAGAACGGCCTCGAGGCGGTGAAGCGCATTGACTATTCGAGAGCGATCCCCGACGCGCCGATCCACCGCGGCTTCGACCGCTTCTTCGGCAGCGTCTGCTGCCCCACCACCGACTGGCTCTACGCCTTCGTTGACGGCGACCGTATTCCCGTACCGCCCACAAAGATCATCGACCGCGGGCCGCTGCCCAAGCACCCCTACTCACGCGACAACCGCCCGGGCATGATCGCTCCGGGTTACGAGATGGAGGAGATCGACCTGCAATTCCTCGAAAAGAGCCTCCGGTTCCTCGAAAACCACGTCAAAAAATCTCCCAAGAAGCCCTTCTTCCTCTTTCACTCGACCCAGGCCGCGCACCTTCCATCCTTCCCGGCCGATGCCTTCAAGGGCAAGACCAAGGCCGGCCCCCACGGGGATTTCATCTTCGAACTCGATCATGTCGTCGGCGAGCTGCTCAAGGCGCTCGAAAAGCATGGCCTCGCCGACAACACGCTGGTGATGTTCTCGAGCGACAACGGCCCCGAGGTGCCGACCGTCATCTCCATGCGCAGCGACCACAAGCACGACGGCGCCCGCCCCTGGCGCGGCGTCAAGCGTGACAATTGGGTGGGCGGCCACCGCGTTCCCTTCATCGCGCGCTGGCCGGGAAAGATCAAGCCGGGCTCCACCTCGAAGCAGACGATCTGCCTGACCGACCTCGTAGCCACCTGCGCGGCGGTTGTCGGAACGAAGCTCCCCAACGATGGCGCCGAGGACAGCTACAACTTCCTCCCCGCCCTGCTGGGAACCGACGATGGCAAGCCCGTACGCCAGTACACCCTGCACCAGACCATCAGCCTGGCGCTGGCGATCCGCCGCGGCCCGTGGAAGTACCTCGACCACAAGGGCTCAGGCGGCAACAACTACGGCCGCGGAGGCCGCTGGGGCATGAAGCAGTACGCCCTCGGCGAGAAGGCGCCCAAGGCCCCCGCTCAGCTCTACAACCTCGACACCGACCCCGGCGAAACCACCAACCTCTACTTCAAAAATCCCGAGATCGTCAAAGAACTGAAAACAAAGCTCGAAGAGTACAAAAAATCCGGCCGCAGCGCGCCGATAAGGAAATAACCCCGGCTCGCCCTTTCGGACCGGAGCACGCCGAAAGAATTTGCGCAACCGCGGCGGCTCTGGGATGTTTACACTACTGGGCTATGTTCGATCCTGTGACCGTGAACCATTGGTTTTATCCCAGGGAAGACAAATGAAAAGAATCCTGAGCGTCCTGCCGCTGCTACTGCTCACGGCGACTCTCGCATTGGCGCAAGACAGCGCAGTGAAGTCCGTACTTGAGCGCTACGAGGACTTCCGTCCGCAAGAGAACGATCTGGCCATGTACCAGATCGACTGGGCACCCTCGATCGAGGAGGCGCAGAAAAGAGCGCGGCGGGAAAAGCGGCCGGTCTTCCTCGTTATCATCCACGCGCAATACGGAGATCTCACCTCGGTGCACTGCTGAGCTACAGCCACTCAGGTCCGGGGGCCATCGATCATCTACCCGGCGGTGGATCGCACACTCCGCCCCTTCCTCGCCGCCGCCTGATACCGACAC
>JAKUSY010000429.1 GCA_022451445.1 Planctomycetota bacterium | reverse complement strand
ACGAGAGGGATCCACGAATACACGCATGTTTTCCAACATTCCTTTCCCACCACACCGACCTGGATGACCGAGGGAGGCGCTGAATTCTTCGCCGCCTACCTGGGCGAGAAACACGGCTGGGAGAAGTTCAGCGATGCCATGAAGGAGTTCATGAAGAATGTGCATCGGGTGGAAGACCCCGCGCTGGGCATCGAGGACATGGAAGACGTCGACAAGGCTCCACCAGCAGTCAAAAAATACTACCGCCACCTCGCCTACGATGCCGGGGCCTGTGATTTCGCTTTCAAGAGCCACAAGTCGAAGCGACGGAACATCGCGGACACGAGGAAGGTTCTCTATCCGCTTGTGGCGAAGAACGGCTGGGAACGCGCCCTGGTCGAGTTCACGCAGGTAGACGACAAGCAAACGTTCTACAAAGCGTTCAGGGATTTCCTGAAGACCCCGCTGGAAGCCCAGCTGAAGATGCTGGAAACTCTCGAGGATTAACCGCGCTGTCCCCACAGCACTATGAGAACAAAAGCATGAACGCTGTGACCGACCTGGACACGCTGATACAAAACCTGGAGCCCCGGATACTGCCAGCCACCTACGTGTTCTGCAGCCTGGAAGACGCCGACTATGGCGCCCTGTCACACACCAGTCCACTGGCCTCTTTTGCGGAGCCAGAGGGGCTGACCCTGGTCCTCACCAGGGAGAGCGCGGACCAGGAGGGCCTGGCCTATGAAGGCGCCTTTCGTTGCATCAGCCTCCAGGTCCACTCGAGCCTGGAGGCGGTCGGTTTAACCGCCGCGGTCACCGGCGAATTGGCGGCAAATGACATCAGCGCCAACGTGATCGCGGGTTATCACCACGATCATATCTTCGTACCCTCCCACCAGGCAGAACCCGCGCTGCGCCTGTTGGAAACCATGAGCTCTCGGCGGTAGCATTACAGATCATGAGCAAAGAACAGACAGGGCCTCTTTCGTGCAGAATGCCCTGCAGAACTCCCAGTTAACCAGAGGACACACAATGATCCATCGAAGAGATTTTCTCAGGAAGGGCGCCATTTGCACCGGCGTGGCGGCCTTGAGCTCTCAAGCTGCCGCCGCACCACAAGACGAAGGCGATGCCCCCGCCAGCAGCTACAACTACCGGCGCCCATCCTTCAAGAAGGGCAGCCGCCTGCTCTTTATCGGCGACTCTATCACCGACATGAAGTGGGGACGCAACGAGAAAGATCGCAACCACTACCTCGGTCACAGCTATGTGTACCTGATCGCCTCGAGGCTCGGCGTCGACATGCCCGAGGCGCAGCTCGAGTTCTTCAATCGCGGCCACAGCGGCAACCGGATCACTGACCTCCGCTCCCGCTGGCAGAAAGACGCGATCGACATGAAGCCGGATCTCCTGAGCGTGCTCATCGGCGTCAACGACCGCAAGGTCAAGAAGGGCGCGCGCTTCGATGCTGAAAAATGGGGAGCCGACTACCGGCACATCCTCACCAGGAGCCGCGAGGCTAACCCCGACCTGCGGATCGTCCTGCTCGACCCGTTCGTTCTGAAGACGGGCTGGTGGATGAATAAAGGCGGAGAGTGGGATGCGAGTCGTGCCCAGATTGATCAGATGCGCGCCGTGATCGCAAAGCTGGCAAAAGATTTCGACGCGGTCCAGGTTCCGACACAGGACGTGTTCGACACCGCGGCCAAAGCGGTGACCCCCGAACACTGGATCTGGGACGGCGTGCACCCGCTCCCCCAGGGGCATGAGCTGATAGCACGGCGCTGGCTCGATGATGTAAGCGATCGCTGGAAATAGCCGAACCGCCTCGAATCACGCCAGGTCTCGCGCAAATTCCAATATAAGCGTACGAAACAAGCAAGGCCCGCCAGCTTTCACTGGCGGGCCTTGCTTGAATCGAGACGGGTTGTGGAACCCGAGAGTGGTGGAGGCGGGGGGAATCGAACCCCCGTCCCGAGATCAATCCACGTGAGCGTCTACAGGAATAGTTCTTTATTTGGGTTCTCGCTTCAGCGGCTCCAAAGAACAGGATCCGCATCGGCCAGTCTCCATAAATCTCGCCTCTTCACCCGGAGACGGGGATCGGAAGCCAGCCCCTATTGGTGGCCCTCGGTCAAACTCCCAGGGGCGGGGAATCTGGCGAGGGGGCCGCATTTAGGCAGCCAGTGCAAGTTGGTTATTGCCAACTAAAATGTACCAGGGGTTTTATGAGGCCTCCTGGCAACCTCATCCTGCAACCCACGCTTCCTAAATCCGGTCGAATCCTGGTCGCCCCCATTTTCTCTCGAAGGCAGCTTAGCGGTCCACCGCATCGGCCCACTCGAGGCAGCCGCGCAGAAGACCCTGTACCGAACTCAGGCGCCGTGGCGCGTGAGTCCCTATTATGAAGCGATTGCCGCCTATGTCCAACCAGTTCGAGGGCCGAAAATCCACTCACCGCCACGTATCGCGATGATAGCGTGTCTCGAGCCCTTCTCCGACCTCGAGATAGCCCGCCTCCAGGTAGGTATTGATGGCTGGAGCGTTGTCGCTGTAGACATCGACGAGCGCATCGGCGCCGTGGAGCTCATCGATCCTGCGGGCGATCCCGGTCGCCAGCACGCATCCAAGCCGGCTTCCGCGGTGCGCCGGGATGACGTAGAGCCCGCTGACGTGAACGTACTTCCCGTCGGAGAGATTGGAGCATACGTAGCCGGCCAGCTCGCCGCCGCCATCGACCACGTAGACCAGTCCCGCCTCGATGAGCGAATCGAAGTCACTGTGGATCTCCTCGAGGCCCACCTCGCGGCAATGCATCCCCTCGAGCTGCCTGAGGGCGCCAGCCTCATCGGCACGCGCCGCGCGGAAGACGTTGCCGTCAATCTCCTCTGTCGCTGCCGCTCCCCCATCACGAGGTCTCGCCAGCACCTGCAGGGCGAGGCTACGCCCGGCTGACTCGAGCATACCGGGAGAAGAGCTCCGCCAGGTATCGGCCGTCGCCCGGTCGACGATGATCCTCTCGGGGAGAAGATCTTCCCGAAACATCCCGCGCAGAGACTCGAAGTCGAAGCCATCCTCCGCGCAGACGTAAGCCGTGCCGTTCCTGAAAGAGTGGGCCAGCACGCAGCCCGCCCCGGGCTCATCGCTCCAATAGAGCCTCCAGCTCGAGAGCGACTCCCCGGGTAATTTGTCGATGTGACGCAGAAACGCCACCAGCCAGCGCAGCACCATGGAGCGGTCATCGAGGAAATCCGCCGCGGCTGCGGCACTCTCAGGATCGAGCGAGAAACTCTCTTCGCTCATTCTTCATCTCCACCCGTTTGCAATGCGATGTACTTGCCTTCACGCAGGAGCAACTTGCCAGAAACCAGCAGCAGACGCAACACTCCCGGATACCGGAAAAGCCTGGAGCGGGCGGCAGCTCGGTGGCGACTGAAATATACCGAGGGGGATCCGATTTGATGGTCAAGGCCCAAATCCGTAGTGCTACAATTCGATAGGATTTCTTGGCGCCACGGAAATGAACTTGATTTTCAAGAT
>JAKUSY010000428.1 GCA_022451445.1 Planctomycetota bacterium | reverse complement strand
CGGAATACGCGGCAACGAGACGCGGCTGGCGATGGCCTCCTTCCTCGAGAGCCTTCTCGAGGGCAAGAGGCCTGAGGCCGATATCGAGGTGGCCTACCGGGCGACCCTCTCTTCCCTGCTCTGCAGCCGGGCGCTGGAGAGCGATGGCAAGATCTCCTGGGACGAGCTGGAATCTTCCTGAGGAGGAGCCGGACCGGGTTATGAGGATCACCAGGGTTACTACCGGCGATGGTGACGGGGGGGATACCGGCCTCGGGGGGGGGCAGAAGGTCGCGAAGGATTCGCTGCGGATCGAGTCCCTCGGTGGAATCGATGAATTGAACGCTCTCATTGGTCTCGCTCTGAGCGGGGGGCTTGCCGCGGATGTCGGCGAGGAGCTGCGCGCGGTGCAGAACGATCTCTTCGACCTGGGGGCGGACCTGGCCCTTCGCGAGGAGGACAAGCCCGCTTCGGGGGCCTGCGGAATCGAGATCGGCCAGGTCGAGAGGCTGGAGCGTGGGATCGACGCCCTGGGGGAAGAGCTGGGGCCGCTGGAGGAGTTTATCCTGCCCGGCGGCTCGCCGGGAGCCGCTGTCCTGCACCTGGCTCGCACGGTCTGCCGCAGGGCGGAGCGGGCGGTCGTCGCTCTCTCGAAAGAAGAGGCCATCGGGCGGCGGGTCATTCCCTACCTCAACAGGCTCTCAGATCTTCTCTTCATGCTCGCCCGGCAGCAGAACCGTTCCGAGGGTCACGAGGAGGTGTCCTGGAAAAAGAGCGGGTCTCCCCCGGACGTCGATCAATAGCGCGCCGAGTCGCCGCCCCCCGTGATTCCCGCCTCCTTCAGGGAGCTCTTCGCTCCCTGGAGCATCAGGGCCACATCGCTTCCGAGCGCGAGGAAGGTCCAGCCCTCATCGAGCCTGCGCCGAAGCTGCTCGGGAAGAAGCGTATGGAGGCCGGGGGCCACGCCGTGCTTGAGCGCCGTTTCCCTGAGGTGGTCCATGGCCTCGACGAACTCCTTGTCGTCGGATTCCATGCCGGGAGTTTTTCCCATCGACTGCAGCAGGTCGTTCGGGCCGACGAAGATGGCATCCACGCCATCGACCGCGCAGATCTCCTCCGCGTTTTCGACCGCCTCGATGTGCTCGGTCTGAACGGCGACAAAGATCTCGTTGCTGGCCTCGGCGTAGTATTCCGGAGCGGGCACACCGAAGTTCAGACAGTGCAGGCTTCCGCCGACGCTGCGGTTTCCCGCCGGGTGGTACCGGGTGGCCTCGACTGCCGCCCGGGCCTCTTCTGCCGTATTCACCATCGGTACGACGATACCGAAGGCCCCGTTGTCGAGGCAGCGCTTGATGTTCTCATGCGAATTGGAAGGAACCCTGGCCAGCGGAACGATTCCCGCCTCGGCGATGACGCCGAACATCTGGGCCGCCGTCTCCCAATTGACCGGGCTGTGCTCTATGTCGACGGTGAGCCACTTGAAGCCGGCACGGGCGAGAAAGCGTGCAGCGAAGGGGCTGCAAAGGTTCAGCCAGCTGCCTACCTGGGCCTCACCCCTGGCGAGGGCGGATTTGAGGGGGTTGTTCATTTTAGTCACTCCTGGTCAGGACCGCAGAGCCGCTCAGGCATCAACATCAGCCTGTCGGCTGGGCAGTATGCCAGTCCACGGCGGGAATCTCCAGCCGCCTTCAGATTCTCGCGGCGCCGCTGTTGCCGGGGCGTTGGGTTTTCCCCGGTACTTTGGCTGGCGTGTCTCGCTGTTTCCGTTCCTTCGTTACAGGACCCGGCTCCCGCTGCCGGGTTTCTTGATGGTCTATCACCCCGGTTTCTGGTACGAGTACCGTATTGAAGATGAAAACCGGCTGAACGGCTACCGGCGGGAATCCGGTTGTCAGCTCTGGCCTGTTAATCGTTGCCCGGCTCTGGAAGTGTTGAGAAAGAAGAGAGGAAGAGATGGTCAAGAGGAACAAGAGCCACTTCGTGACGCGCGAGGCGACGAGAGTGGAGAGGTACCCCTGGGGACCTCATGACTGGCTGTGCCGTCCTGATCTGGTGGACTCCGATGGCATGCTCATGGTCCGGGTCGAGGTTCCGCGCTCCGAGGGCATTCCTTTCCATCTACATCCGGGCATGGAGGAGATCATCTACGTACTCCAGGGCAAGGCCGAACAATGGGTCGGCGAAGAGGTCCGGGTGCTCCAGGGCGGTGAGATCGCTCACATCCCTGCCGATACGGTCCACGCGACCTTCAATGCGGGCCGGGGAGTGTTGAAGCTCCTCTGCGTCAACAGCAAGCCGGAAGAATCCGGCCCGTCTCTCGTAGATGTCCAGGAGGAAGAGCCCTGGTGCTCCATCCGCTCTCTCGGTCGCGCCAGGCTGTCGGAAAAACTGCTGGTCCTCGAGAGGGCCAGGGGGGAACCCGGTGCTGGGGGCCGGAAGATTCGCCGCACGCTCGAGAGCGGGCGCTCAGCAGCCAGGAACGCCTCTCCCGCTCGTGGAAAAGGCAGGAACCGCCGGCCCGGAGGAAACCGGTAGGCTTTTGCCCCGGCTCAGAAATCCTGGGCGCAGAAGGGAAGCCCAGCGAGCTCGACGTTGAGGCCGAAGAGCAGGTCGCCGGCGGCCGTCTCGAGTTGACTGATCAGGTCCTCGATGAAAAGATCCTGGAAGCCCGCCAGCAGGCTGCAGATGAATCCGCCCTGGGCGCTCAGGTCTATCTCGACGCTGTCGCGGTCAAACACTATCGGCAGGATCTCGACGAGGATCAGGTTGTCGTCATCGTCAAAGCCGGTGGTGAAGGGGACGATCATGTCACCGGAAAAATCGATGTCGACCTGGCAGTTGGTGTCGCCGCCGAAGCCGGAGTCCACCCGGATCGTCAGGCTCTGGACATTGCCCTCCATGTGGCCTATCAGCTGTTCGTTTTCCATGTCGAGGACCGCGGTGATTTCCGTGACCGCCACCGGGCAGCCGGGCTTTCCCTCGCACATGGTATCTTCATCTGAGGGGCAAATGGTCGCCGTCATGGTATCGGTGACCTCGATCACCGCCGCGTCAGGCTCGATGCAGATGGTCGGAGGAACCTCCCGGCGGATCATCTTGGTTAAAAATTCCTGGTCGATGCAGGCTGGAATCTCGATGGGCCCGCAGGGGTCCGAGGAGCAGCCGTCGGAGGGGGCCCCGCAATCGAGAGCGTCATCATCGGTCTCATCACAGCCGCATTCGCCAAAGGGCGCCGGAGGCAGTCTTCCACCTGAGAAGAGATAGGCGAGCATGAAGACGGCATCGGAAATGTCGGTCTCACCGCTGTCATTGGCATCCTGGGCGTCCGCGCAGCCCGGATCGGGGTTGCCGAGAAACAGGATGCCCAGCAGCGCGACCGGGTCCGAGATGTCGACCTGGCCGTCAAGGTTCGCGTCTCCGCGGATGAATTGAGCGGAACGCGCCTGCCGGGCGCTGAGCATGGAGACAACCAGGACCAGGATTATTTTATATCTCATGTATGGACCTCCAGCCCATTTTGTTCAAACCGAGATTCAGTTTTTCAGCGGACCGAACCATTACTCGCTCGG
>JAKUSY010000427.1 GCA_022451445.1 Planctomycetota bacterium | reverse complement strand
GGAGCGATCTCGAGGATCTGGAGGATGCTATTGAAGGACATGTCCTCGAATCGGCGGTGCTGACAGGAAGATACCGGCGGGACTAGCCCCGAAGCCAGGCATTCCAGGGGTACCCCATCAGGCCAGGATGCCCTTGACCACCTTGCCGTGCACATCGGTAAGGCGGTAGTCGCGGCCCTGGAAACGGTAGGTAAGCCGCTCGTGATCGATTCCCAGGCAATGCAGGATGGTGGCATGGAAGTCGTGCACATGGACCGGCTTGTCCACGACGTTGTAGCAATAATCGTCGGTTTCCCCGTAGCTGATGCCGCCCTTGATGCCGCCGCCAGCCATCCAGATTGAAAAACAACGGGGGTGATGGTCGCGGCCGAAGGATTTCGGGTTGCCCTGCGCGTAGACCGTGCGGCCGAACTCGCCCCCCCAGATCACGAGGGTTTCATCCAGCATCCCCCTGTCCTTGAGATCCTTGATCAGCGCGGCCGAGCCCTGGTCGGTCTCCCTTGCCAGGGTCGGAAGATGCTTCTGAACGTTGCTGTGATGGTCCCAGCCCCGGTGGAACACCTGGATAAACCGAACCCCTCTCTCAGCAAGCCTGCGAGCCAGGAGACAATTAGCCGCGTGAGAGCCCGGCTTCTTCGCCTCCTCGCCATAGAGCCTGAAGGTGCTCTCTGGCTCATCGGATATATCGGCAAGCTCGGGGACAGATGTCTGCATCCGGTAGGCCATCTCGTACTGGGCCAGGCGCGTCGAGATCTCCGGATCACCGACTTCCCGCTCCCGCAATTTATTCAGCTTCGCCAGGCGGTCGAGCAGGGCGCGGCGGTTCGCGCTGCCGCCGGCGGCGGGATCGCTCAGGTAGAGAACCGGGTCCCCCTGGCTGCGAAACTTTACTCCCTGGTGCTTCGACGACAGGAACCCGCTGCCCCACAATCGGTCGTAGAGCGGCTGGGCCTGGTAGAAGCTGTTCTTGCTGAGCAGGACCACGAACGAAGGAAGGTTCTCCGTCTCGCTTCCGAGGCCATAGCTGAGCCACGCCCCGATGCTCGGGCGGCCGGGCTGCTGGTGCCCGGACTGGAAGAACGTGACCGCCGGGTCATGATTGATCGCCTCCGTGTGCATCGAACGAACCACACAGAGTTCGTCCACCACCCCCGCCATATGCGGAAGGAGGTCGCTGATCCACCTCCCCGACTTGCCATGCCGCCGGAATTTCCATGGTGACTTGACAACGGGAAAGCTCTTCTGCCCCGCGGTCATCCCGGTCAGGCGCTGTCCATCACGCACACTGCCGGGAAGCTGGCTCATGTGGAGTTTCTCCAGCGATGGCTTGTAGTCCAGCAGGTCCACCTGCGAAGGCGCCCCCGACTGCAGCAGGTAGATGACCCGCTTGGCCCGGGGAGCGAAATGAGGAATTCCCTCCAGGCCGCCGAAACGCGACGCATCGCCGGGCTTCTCAGCCGAAGCCAGGCCACGGTTCAGCAGCGACGCCAGCGCGGCGACGCCGATGCCGGTACTCGAGCGGCCGAAGAATTGCCGCCGATTCTGGAGCATTTGCGATTCAAACAACGGGTTCGACATCGGGTTATCCCTTCGTGATGGCTTCATTGGTGTTCAGCAGCAGGCGGGCGAGGCTTGTAATGGCGGCCAGCTCCGCCGAATTGAGCCCGGCATCGAATGGCGCTTCGCCGACTCGCAGCAGCTTCAGCGCTGCGGCCTCATCATTGGCGTAGCGCTCCAGGTTCGCCTTATAGGCTTCGCGAAGCACCTCCAATTCATCGCGGCCGGGCTTGCGGGCACTCACCAGCCTGAATCCATAGGTGATGCGCTCATCGATCGTCCGGCCGCCCTCGGTCATCATGCGCTGAGCGAGGTGCCGCGCCGCCTCGACAAACTGCGGCCCGTTCAAGAGCAGCAGCGCCTGCAGGGGCGTGTTGGTCCTCGACCTGCGAATCGTGCAGAACTCGCGCTCGGGAGCGTCGAATGTTTTCAGCATCGGCGAGGGCACGGTACGCTTCCAGAAGGTGTACATGCTGCGACGGTAGAGATCGTCGCCTTTACCCTGCTTGTATTCTTTCGAATAGCCAGGCCGGTTGTTCAACTCCATCCAGAGTCCCTTTGGCTGGTAGGGATACACGCTCCTGCCGCCGAGGCGATGCACGAGCAGGCCGCTGACCGCAAGGGCCGCATCACGGACCTCCTCCGCATCCAGGCGCATGCGCGGACCGCGGGCTAGCAGCCTGTTGTCCGGGTCCCGCCTGTAGGACGCCGCGCCGACGTGCGAGGTCTGGCGGTAGGTGGCGGAGCTGAGCATCAGCCTGTGCATCTGCTTGGTGTCCCAACCGCTGCGGATGAACTCCAGCGCCAGCCAGTCCAGTAATTCCGGGTGGCTGGGCAATTCTCCCTGTATCCCGAAATCCTCGGATGTCTTCACGAGCCCCATCCCGAATAAACGTTGCCAGTACCGGTTCACCGCCACACGGGCGGTGAGGGGATGGGCCGGATCGACAAGCCATTGAGCAAAGCCGAGCCGATTTCGCTCATTCTTCCTCATCTTCGGGAAAATGCCGGGCACACCGGGCTCTACCGCCTCCCCCGGTTCGTTGTATTGCCCGCGATTGAGAATGTGGGTCGCCCGGGGCCTGGCCATGTCCTGCATGATCATCGTCTCGGGAAAGGAGCCGGCCTTTTCTTTCTCGATGGCCGCGATACGCTCCTTCAACGCCTGGCTCGGATTGTGATGGGTGAGAAAATACTCCCGCAGCCGCTTGCCCTGCGCCCTGCTGCGCCGTGCCTTGTCCCTGCCGGCGATCTCACGAATGTCGGCGGGGACGCCCTTCAGCCGCAGCAGCTCAGGGGCGTCAGTGCTGATTGAGAACCTCGACCTCCCGACTCCATGGGTCGCGAAGCCGGCCTCGTGGCGCAGGCGAAGACGCAGCTCGGTGCCGCCCTCATACCCGAACGGTGCAGCGGCGACAAACATCGCCGTGACCGGCTGCTTTCGAGTAGGGCCATCCACGGCCCACCCGTTATTGCCGGCTACAGTACAGTCGATGGTCCTGGCGATTTCGTAGCCGGTCTGTGAATAATCCGCCATCGCCCGGGTGAATTTTACCACCTTCCGTCGAGTTGGCCCTTTCTTCGAGGTCACCGTCACCTCGAACTCGCTGAGAACGAAATTAGAATTGCTGTGGCGCCCGGGCCCGCCCCCTGGAAGCGACTTGTGCAGAAGCGCCTCGAGCCGGATCGCTGTAATTTTTGTCGCATCGGTTTGCGCTGAGATCTCGTAGATGTCCTTTCGCGGATTCGCTCCACCGGCAAGGACACTCTTATCCTCGAGCACAGTGAGGGTAGACCCCCCTGAAGACTTCATCCTGCCGGGGGAGAGTACGGTCCAGCCCCCCGGGGGCCCCTTGGCTGCCTGCAACGCCCACGCGTCCAGCTTCGCATCAATGTTTCCCGACTTCTTCAGGTCAGCCTTCAGCCGGGCCAGTTCCGCGTTGCGGCTGCGCTGCTGGACAGCGGCCAGTGGTGAAGCGCTGCGCTGCCTGGGCGCGACGCCATTGGCACCCCGCTCCGGC
>JAKUSY010000426.1 GCA_022451445.1 Planctomycetota bacterium | reverse complement strand
CCTGATGGAACAGAAGCCTTTGCGATTCCACGAGGAGTAGTAGCTGACATTCGACCTGCGTATGGTCAGCAGGAAGCTGGAGGTGTGTCTGTCCATGTGGAGCAGGTAGGTGGAATTGTCCAGGGCCACCGGCTCGAAGACCCACCCGCCGAGCGCCTTGCGCCGCTTCTCGAGCTCCGCTTCGCTGAGCGCTCCGGCGGCCTCCTGGGCGCGGGCCGGGCGTCCCGAGGCGGCACAGAACGCCTGGAGGATCAGCAGCGCGAGTGCCCCCGAGATCGCGGGGATGGAACGGGATCCTGGTAATGAACCTGTCGCTATCATCGTTTCCTTATCGTTTTGCCGGCTCCTCGCCGCGGGTCTTCTCACCCGGATGGTACACCCGCAGGGATTTTTTCTCGATCTCTTCACGGCGGAAGAGGGCGGGCTTGAATTTCTTTCGCGCGTAAATCCCGGCCTGGTCGAAGAAATGCTTTGAGGCGGGATCGGCGTTCTGGCCGAAGACGAGAATGGAGCGGGCCTCCGGCTCGGGACCGAAGCTGACGATTCCGACATAGGAGTGTCCCGCGACGCCGTAGCGCCTTTTTTGTCCATCTTCCCTCCGGGCGTAAAAATTGAAGACCATACCCAGCCAGCCGGGGCCGCCCGCGATGGGAAGGCTGGGGGCGGAGTCGTTGAATCGATGGTCGTCGCCGGGAGGGATCCTCTGTAGGCGGTTGATCTCGCCCCAGGGCACCTGCCAGGTGCCGAAATACCATTGCAGCCCGGTTACAGCCCTGCGGAGGTTGCGCAGCGCGCCGCGCGGATCCTTGCGCGGATCGAGCCTGAACTTGCCGAGCTCCGCCCAGAGAGTGAAGAGAGTCATGGCCGTGGAGTCGACTCGGGCTACACGGTCCCATTTTTTCAGTTCCGCAACGGGCCCCTCCAGCTTTTTCGCCAGCCGCTGGTCGCTTCGGCGGACCAGCTCCCAGGCCCTGACGATACCTGGAATCACCTCCTCGGCAACCAGCACGGTGGTGTCGAAGGCGGCCTCAGAGAGGGAGTCCATCGTGAATTTTTCTTTGCGTGCGAGAAGCCGCCTCGAGATCCGTCCCCTTGGATTGTCTTTTTCCGTAACCATATAGGGCGGGAAATCTTCCGGGCGGGGGTTGTCTCCGGCTGTAGTCGTGAAGGGGGTCTGGTTGCAGTTCTGGAGGAAGCCGCTGGCTGGGTTGAGGAGCTGGGGCAGTTCTTCGAGAGCGTGGTACCCGCTCCACTCGGTGCGGGGATCGCTGCCATCGACCGGTTCCCTCCAGTTGAATTCGGTCGATCTCCGGGGCACAGCGGCGTTGTAGACGTAAAAAATGTTTCCCTCGCGGTCGGCGTACATGATGTTGAACATCGGGATGGCGAGGGCGGAGATGGCCTTCCTGAATTCGGCAAGCGAGCCGGCCCGGCTCATCGCGTACCATTGGGCGACCTGCCCGCCCTCCTCGAAACGGGCGAGCCTCAGGCTGATGGGCTTTCCCTTGTGGGTGCCGACGATCGGTCCGTGGTGGGGTTTGCGGAAGAGGTAGCGTCGCTCCTCGATCCCCTCCGGGGTGCGAATCCTCAGTTTCTCGCTCCATTGTCGCGCCTTGCGCCGGCCATCTCCCCAGCGGTAGCTGAGGGGGTCGGCGGGATCGTCAAAGGTCTCGATGTAGAGATCGGCGATGTCGGGATAATTGACGGTGTGGCTCCAGCCGAGCTTTTCGTTGTGTCCGAGTGTTGGCACGAGAGAGCCGAAGAAGGAGGCGCCGGACTTGTTCAGGCCCTCCTCACTGCGCAGATGTCCTTCGTAGAATTGCCCGGCTCCGAAGAAGGGCTGGTGGGGGTTGATGAATAGAAGCGCCCGGCCCGATTCGCTCCTGGAGGGAGCGATCGCCCACATATTGGAGCCCTGGCTGTGCCCGGGGGGCAGCTCCTTGAGCGTCCCCTGGACATCCCGGCCGCTGATCCCCACCTTGCGCAATACGAATTGTACATAGAGCCCGTAGCGGCAGAAGGCGAAAACGTGCCAGGGCTCAAAGCGCTTCAGCAGCCGGGGCTTGATGGCCGGATTCTTTTCGAGAAAGTAATTGAGTCCTCCGGCGAACGCGTCACAGAGTTCCCGCATGCGCGGCCCGGAGCGTTCGTACTCCTCGATCGAGAGCCTCCTGACCTCGAGAGCGCGTACCAGGACATCTCCGGGCAGGGCCTCCTCTCCATGCACCTCCGCCGCCCGGCCGGTGGCGAGGATGAAGTTTTCCTCTACCTGCCAGAAGTTGTCTTCAGCCTGGGCGTAGAGATGAGCGAAGACGACGCTTGAGTCACTCGGGCCGAAGATATGGGGCACCCCCCACGCATCGCGGTGGATGGTGACGGAGTGCGCGAGCTCATCCCACCTGGAGGCGGGGCTCTCCTGCGCGGGCGAGGTTCTTCTGACGCAGGCGATGGAGAAGGCGAGGATTGCCAGCTGGAGGGCCCTGCTTGTCGCTGTCATCGGCGGCCGTTCGTTTTTCTTTTCACGAGCGGGTTCATTCAGGCGCCTGCCGCTTCGCGAAGGGTTTTCAGGGCGGTGGCGGCGACGGTGGCGGGATCGGGTTTGTAGTCAAAGGGTTCGGTTGAGATCCAACCTTCGTAGCCGCTCTCGGTGAGCGCGCTGAGGATGGGGACGAACTCGACGTCGCCCATCCCGGGGCCCTTGCCGGTGGGCTCGTTCGCGTGGAAATGACCGGCGTTTTTTCCGTGCCGCAGTATCGTGCCCTCGATACCCTCGGGCATCGAAGACATCGCCTTGCAGTCGAGCATATAGCCGATGCCGGGCGAGTCGATGGCGTCACGCAGCTCGAGCACCTCCTCGATGGTCTGGAGGAAGTTGGTTTCCAGGGGGCTGAGCGCTTCCAGGAGCAGCCGGACCCCGAGCTCCTCGCAGGTTTTGCCGACCTCTTTGAGCGCGCCGGCGGCGCGCTCAAAGCCCAGGCGGGGATCTTCTCCCTCGGCGAGGTTCCTCTGTTTGGGGGAGCCGAAGATCATGACCCCTCCGCCGAGATCACTGCAGAATTCGGCCAGGGCCTGCAGGTAGGAGGTGGTGTGCCTGCGGATGGCGGCATCCCCGGAGGTCAGGTGCAGGCCTGCCGGCGAGACCAGGAGCCAGTGGAGACCGACGATTTCCAGTCCCGCGTCAAGAGCCTGCTTGCGGAGCTCATGACGCTCGCCGGCGCTCACCTCCTCGACCGAGTCCGCGGCGTTGAAGGGAGCGAGCTCGATGCCATCGAAGCCCGCCTCGGCGATCGAGGTGATCGTTTCGCCCAGGGGGGTGCTGAAAACTTCGCTGCAGAGCGCGTACTTGAAAGCCATCGCGGGAATTACTCCTGAAACGCCGCTCGCATAGCGGTGAGAGAGAACTCGCGGCTGGTCAGGCATTGTAGGGTGCCCGGGAGCAAAGTGAAATGGCGAAGGAATTGAACCGGTCCTATACTGTTCTCTCCAGAAAGTTGATCATTGGACCCAGCTAAGCAGGGCCCCATCCGCGCCCGCCCCAGACGATGCAGTCCGCACGGCAGCGCAGCAGGGCCTTGACC
>JAKUSY010000425.1 GCA_022451445.1 Planctomycetota bacterium | reverse complement strand
ATTGAAAAGCTCGATGAACTCGAAGCGTTTCTGAACCTCGCCCCGGGGCGAGTACATGATCTCGGAGATGGTCAGGGCCTCGAGCCGGCCGGCGCCCGGGAAGAAAACAGGCAATAAGAAGACGAAAAGGCAAACGCCCCTGAGCCTGGCCCATCTCGATGCTGAGAACGTCGCAGGTGGGTGGGAATATCTATGCATGGTCTCCTTCCACAATCTGCCCTTCGTTTGCTCCATAATAACTCCAGCCGGGCAATAACGGCAAACTCTACCGGGATTACAGACCGCAGCCGAGGATGTCTCCCTCGGGATCGGTTCCGGCCGCGGGATAAGGCGGCGGTGGAGGTGCCCCACTCCTGAAGAGGAAATCGAGCAGGTAAACCGCGTCGGTGATCACCAGCTGCTCGTCATCGTCGGTATCGGCGGCATCCAGGCAGACGAGCTCCCTTCCCAGGAAGAGGTAGCTGACCACCGCGATCCCGTCGCTGATGTCCACGACCTCATCGCCGTTGGCATCGCCGCGCACAAACAGCGGCCCCGGCTCGATGTAGGTGAAGGTCGCGCCACCGGACTCGTCGCCGTTGGAATTCCTCACCTTCACGTCCACCTGGCCCGAGCCCTCGGGCACCTCGGCGGATAGCTTCGTCTCGGATTCCCGGTTCACCACGGGTGAGGGAGTCTCTCCGAAGAAAACCGTGAGCCCGGGCAGGAAGCCCATGCCGCGAATCTCGATGGTTTCACCCGCCTCCGCCTCGGCGGGCACCAGGGCGGCGATCTCCGGGGGATTGACCTCCGCGGTGCTGGTGACGGTGATGCTGTCGGCTCCAATCATCTCACCGTTGAGATCGAGGGCCAGCAGCGCGAGTGAATTCGGCCCCGGCCCCAGCGGGATTTCATCGATCCGCCAGCCGGTCATGTTGGTGTGGATAAGGCCGAAGCTCTCGCCGTTGACCAGGACCTGCATCAGCCGCGCAGGCCCCTGCCCGGCAAGCTGCACGCTCGCATCCTCGGTGGAAAAATCGGCGCCGCCACGCGTCGTGATCTGGAAGCTGGTATTGGAAACCGAGGAGATCCGGGTTCGAAGCCGGTCCCTGCGCTGATCGATATACCCGTTGGGCTTGCCGATGGAAGTATTGTTCATCCCCAGGGCATCGAGCTTCCTCATGTAATCGTTCAGACGCTCAGATGTATAGAAGGCCCGGGGACCGTTGACCATGGTGTCGAGGATGCCGTAATAGAGCTTCTTGATCGGTACGATCGCGAACATCCTGTCCACCTCGGTAAACATCCCCCCGCTGGGGCGAAAGGCCGAGTTGGGCGAGGTGGGAATCAGGAATTGATTCAGGCGTCCCGTCTCGAAGGTGTTCTCCATATCCCAGGCAAGGGTGTGCCATCTCCCATCCGGCCCGTCCTGGTAGAAATAACAGTTCTTGCCGCGGTCGGTTCCCCAGCTATCCCAGTCGGCCTGGTTGAACCGGATCGCCCACATCCGCAGGAGCTCCTCGACGTTAACCTTGTCCCAGACCTCGGCCTCGAACGTCGCGTTGTTGGTCGCCGCCGGATCCATAAGTCGGCAGAACTCGATGAAATTGGTGAAATCATCCGCACCGTTCTTTGCCCGCAGGCCGAAGAACCAGCGGTAGTTCTCCTTATTGTCGCCGCCACCCTGGCGGCGCGCGCTCGGTGGAGGATAGCGGACGTAGCCATCGGCGTTGCCGGCGCGGTCGCCGTTGTCGTTGATGACAAAGCGGTCGTCCATCTCGAGGAAATCTCCGTCAGCCTCATCGAACCACAGCCCGATGTACTGGGTGTCCGGCACCCAGACATGCTCCCGGGACGGCATTGTCCTGTTGTTGACCTGCCAGCGAGCCATGGTCGAAACCTCGGAATAGGGTACGGTGATGGTTCCCTGGTTGAGACGCAGCAGGTAGTGGGCGATACGCTCCCGCGCATTGCTCGGATTGTTGTGATGGTCCTCGAGGTTGAACTTCCTGATCCAGCCGTGGATCGGCTTGTCCCGGGGTGACACGACCCGGAAGCTGCCGTTCCAGCTGGCGCGGGCCCAGGGGCTGCCGGAGAACCGCATGGCGGCCTCGTGATAGATCGTCGTCCCGCCGAAGCTGAACGAGCCGGGGATGAGATCGTTGGAGAGCCTCTTGCGGCTGCCGAGGCGCGACTCGTTGTACGCGGTTGTATGAAACCGGTAATCGTGGAAACGGGGGACGGGAGACCTGGTGGTTTCCTGTGAATAGACGAAGTGGCGTCTGTCGTTGATGGAGATGGAGGGCGGATTGAGCGCCATGGGATGGGAGCGCTCGCCAATATCGACCGGGTAGCGCCCGGCATTGCCGGCGGTATCGGTCGCCTCGATGAAAAAGACGACCCGCGTGTTGGAGCTCTGCGCGGGAATCGTCGCCTGCCAGATGCCGCCGCCGACCTCGGTCATCTCCACCTCGTTCGGATTGGGCGACGGGTTGTTGCGCGACCAGAACAGGCTGAGGCTTTCGACTCCGTCAAAATCAGCGGCCCGAACCCTGATCCTGACGTCCTCCCCGGGGATCGGAACCTGGGGAGCCTGGTCGAGATCGGTCATCACCGGGCCGAGGTTCAGAGCGTTGCCGTTCTCGAGCTCTCTCCTGGTGACGCTGTTGACCGACCCGGGGCTGCCGAGGTTCTCGGGAACCGCGAGCTCATGGGTCTTCGCCATCTCGTGCTGGTAGCCGTGGGTGTTGAGCGTCTGCGAACCAATATGCCACTTGGCATCGAAAACGATCAGCTGCGACCCATTCGTGCTGAAGGCCCGTGTTCCGTTGCTCGTGCTCTCGATACGGTTGACCTTATTGTCGCCGCGCCCCGAGGCGATGATCTTGAGCGAACCGGGACCGTCAATCGCGTCAACAGTGGTCCGCCCGCTGCGCACATGCGTACCCTCGATAGCCCAACCGTTGGTATTCGAATCGAAGCTGGGATTCACGAGCCTCTCATTTCCTTGAACGGCCTTCGTCGGCACACGGTCCACCAGCTGGGGAATGAAGCTCAGATCGGAGCTGCTGGAGTTTCCATTGTGGACCTGTACGGCAAGGACATTCTCACCCTCGCTGAGCAGTTCCCGGAAATCGTCTATCGATTGCTCCTCGTCAGTCGGCTCGCCAGCGGCGGCCGCGCTGGCATCATACGCCGGTGACCTGACGTTATAGGAGGCCACCTGGACACCGTTGAGGTAGGCGTAGAATCCATCGTCGACCCTGACCTTGAACACCATCTCCGTGAGCTCATCGATATCATCGACAGTAAACGTCTTCCTGCAGAAGATGGTCAGGTAGTTGTTGCGCATGTCGGTGAGAACCGTCCGGTCGTCGCCGTCGCCGTAACCGATCCCGGTCTCTCCCCTCAACCAGCCGGAGTCGTCAAAATCGAGCTCGTTCCAATTCGCCGGCGGGGCCGTGGTGCCCTTGAAATAGGTCCACTCCTCGTTGGCTTCGATGATGGGGAGATCCACGCTCGCCGAGCCGCCCTGGAGCACCGAGACGTTGTCGACCACGGTTATGCCCCGGCTCAGCAGAAGGAGATGGAGTTCTGAATCATCC
>JAKUSY010000424.1 GCA_022451445.1 Planctomycetota bacterium | reverse complement strand
CTTCGCGGTCCAGTTCAGATCATTATTTCAGAACAGATACTCTAACCTCTCCGGCGGAACGGGCATAGCACCCTGCAGAAGCGACGGGACCTGGTTTACCCGAAGAAAACCGGAAAAAACCCGACCGGCTAGGGCGCTGAAAAAACGACTTCGAATCTTCAACCGCCTATATTCGCAAACCCAGAACACCATGTTAACAATGTGGCAAGCCATCCCTATTCACAGGCCCAGAACACCAGGTTAACGGTGTGGCAGGCGCATACCCCCCAGGAACCGGCTTTCTGGGCTGAATTTTCTCGCTACGGTAGCGCCTATATTCAGGGCGCAGGCCCAGAACGCCAGGTTGGCGGCATGGCAGGGAATAGCCCCGAAAAAGGCCCATCTATCATTGGTTTTCGCCGATCTTCCCTCCGAAAAAGTTGCTTCAGAACTGAATTTCAGCCTCCCGGCCCCAGCCCCATCGAAATCTTGATGCAATCCGCAACCCCTCCTATAGTAAAGACCTAGGCTAAACCAGCCATGCCTTGATCGGGCCCAGACGTACCACAGGAGAACCGGCGATGCTTAGAATTCCAGGCCGTGCCGAGCGCTTTTGCGACGGGATCAGGAGACGTTCCTTCCTCCAGATCGGCGGCCTGGCAATGGGCGGACTTGGCCTGCCGGGAATCCTCGAGGCGCAGCAGGCCTCGGCGGAAAAACCGGGCTCCCACAAGTCGGTCATCATGATCTACCTGCCCGGCGGTCCGCCGCACCAGGACATGGTCGATCTCAAGCCGGACGCCCCCAGCGGGATCCGCGGGGAGTTCAAGCCGATCGCCACCAGCGTATCCGGGATCCAGTTCGGCGAGCTGATGCCGAAGCTCGCCGCGCGCGCCGACAAGCTCGTGACGATCCGGAGCATCGTCGGCGCCACCGGAGCTCACTGGGCGCACCAATGCATGACGGGAAGAACCACCAGGAATCCGCCGCAGGGCGGCTGGCCGGAGTTCGGCTCGACGGTTTCCAGCATCGAGGGCGCCACCAGCCCCTCCGTGCCGCCCTTCGTCAGCCTCTCACCGGTCATGAAGCACACGCCCTACAACAACGGCTACCCCGGCTTCCTCGGCGTCGCCCACGCCCCCTTCCGCCCCTCCGGTGACGGCAAGGCAGACCTGGTGCTCAACGGGATCAGCCTCGAACGACTCGGCGACCGCAGCCGGCTGCTGGGCGCCTTTGACCGGTTCCGCCGGGACACCGATGCCAGCGGCATGATGGAGGGCGTCGACGCCTTCACGCGCCAGGCCCTCGGCGTACTCACATCCAGCAGGATCGCCGGAGCGCTCGACCTCGACAAGGAAGACCCGAAGGTGCGTGCGAGCTACGGCAAGGGCACCGCCAAGGTGCAGGGGGATGCCGCGCCCAGGCTGATGGAACAATTCCTCATGGCGAGACGCCTCGTCGAGGCCGGCGTACGCTGCGTCACCCTCAGCTTCAGCTTCTGGGACTTCCACGGCGGCAACTTCGCCCGCTGCAGGGAGAACGTGCCCGATCTCGACCGGGGCGTAGCGGCTCTCATCGATGATCTCCATGAGCGCGGCCTCGACAAGGACGTGACCGTGGTGGTCTGGGGCGAGTTCGGACGCACGCCGAAGATCAACAAGAACGCCGGCCGCGACCACTGGCCGCAGGTCTCCTGCGCCCTGCTGGCCGGCGGCGGACTCCGAACAGGCCAGGTCATCGGCTCGACAGACCGCAACGCGGCCGAGGCCAGGGACCGCCCCGTCCACTTCCAGGAGGTCCTCGCGACCATCTACCACAACCTCGGAATCGACGTGAGCACCGCGACGGTACGCGACTACAACGGCCGCCCCCACTACCTCGTAGACGATGGGCGCCGGCCCATCACCGAGATCATCTGAGCACGCGATCACGGCCCCCGACGGCGATGTCTTTGTTGGCATTTCCCGCCCAAAATGCTTATCTTGGTGGCTTGTCTGGTTTGAAGATCCGGCGTCTTTTCTTCGTCAAATACACCATGATTCGGATTCGACGCCCGTTAACCCGGAACTGAGGAATGTACAGAAGGAGGTTGCACGTGAGACGAAACGCATCACGTCGTGAATTTCTCCGCAACAGCTCGATGGCTGGAGTGGGGATGTGGATCGGGAATACCGTTCTCGGTTCCCCGCGTTCGCCGGCTGAAAAACTCAACGTCGCCTGCATCGGCGTCGGTGGAAAGGGCGCCAGTGATATGGGCGCCTGCCGTGGAGAGAACATCGTCGCGATCTGCGATACCGATAAGAACCGCCTCAACCAGGCCGGCAGCAGGACCGCCAAGAAGGCTGAAAAGTACACCGACTATCGCAAGATGCTCGAGCGCAAAGACATCGACGCGGTGACGGTCTCGACACCTGATCACAACCACGCCCCCGCGGCGATGGGCGCCATCCGCCAGGGCAAACACGCCTTCGTGCAGAAGCCCCTCACGAAGACGGTCTTCGAGGCCCGCACCCTGCGCGAGGCCGCCAGGAAGCACAAGGTCGCCACCCAGATGGGCAACCAGGGCACGTCCACGAGCGGACTGCGCAAGGGAGTCGAGGTCGTCCAGTCCGGCGGAATCGGCAACGTGACCGAGATCCACGTCTGGACCAACCGCCCGGTCTGGCCCCAGGGCGCCAAGGCGATCCCCACCGTACCCAAAGCGGAAAAGGTTCCCGGCCACATCGACTGGAGCAGCTGGCTCGGCCCGGCAGCCGACCGCGACTACAGCGGACGGTACCTCCCCTTCGTCTGGAGAGGCTTCTGGGATTTCGGAACGGGAGCGCTCGGCGACATGGCCTGCCACACCGCCAACCTGGCCTTCATGGCCTGTGAATTAGAGCACCCCGTCGCCATTCAAAGGGAGGAGATGGTCGGCAACAACGAGATCACCTACCCGACCTATTCGAAGATCCGCTTCGACTTCCCGGCTCGCAAGAGTGCCAAGACCGGCAAGACCTTGCCGGCGCTGAAGTTCTTCTGGTACGACGGCTGGACCATCAAGGGCGGCCGGAAGACCTACAACACGCCTCCTGAGGCGACCTTCAGGGGACAGCCCATCAAGCCATCGAATTCCGGCTCGCTCATGGTCGGCGACAAGGGAATGTTGTACTCGCCCAATGACTACGGCAGCGGCTGGCGGCTCTACCCCGATGAGTTCGCAAAGGATTACAAGGCGCCGACGCCATGGATCGACCGCTCCCCGGGCCATGCCCAGGAATGGATCAGGGCCTGTAAGGGCGGCAAGCCGGCGATGTCGAACTTCGACTACGCCGCGCTGCTCACCGAGACCATCCTGCTGGGCAACCTCGCCATGAAGGTCGACGGCAAGATCGAATGGGACGGTCCCAATCTCAAATCGACCAACTCGCCCGAGGCGAACAAGTTCATCCATTACGAGTATCGCAAAGGCTACGAGCTCTAAGCGGCGGCCCCGGGTTCGCTGGAAAACAGCAACCGGGCCCGTCTCCACGAGGAGACGGGCCCGGTTTTTTTCCGCCCGGCAAGAACCGGTCGCTAGCCCTTGCGCCGGGACGCTCCCCGGTGCATGCTCGTGCCGCACCCTGG
>JAKUSY010000423.1 GCA_022451445.1 Planctomycetota bacterium | reverse complement strand
GAGCGAGCGCTGGTAAACCCGGAATTCGGGCTGACCCATGAGCACCTCCTGGACGCTGTGGCGGCGGGCAATCTCACTCCCGGGCCTATTCTCTCGACAGCATCCTTCATCGGCTACCTGCTGGGCGAGCTGCCGGGCGCCGCCGTAGCGACCGCGGGCATCTTCCTGCCGTCGTTTATCTTTGTCGTTTTATTGGCGAAGATTATCTGGAGGCTTCGCGCTTCGGCGCGGATGGGAGCGTTTCTCGACGCGGTAAATGTCAGCTCCGTAGGATTGATGGCGGCTGTGACCTTCACGCTCGTGGAAAACACCCTGCTCGAATGGCGGAGCTGGGTTCTTGCCGTCCTGGCAGCCGTTCTGCTCTCGCTTTTCAAATTGAGCCCCTTGTGGCTTATTCCGGCATCTTCCATCGCCGGTTGGCTGCTATTTCAATTTTGAGCTGTCGGTGGTTTGCGTGGTCCTTTTACCCATGCGGAAAAAAGGGTAAAATACACCTTCACCATTCGGTTTTCCGGGGGGTGTTTCGTGTTGGAAGTCACTGTGGCGACAAACTTTGACAATCGCACTCTTGTCGCCATTCAGTGTTGATTTTACATTAGGTAGGCTATGGCCAAGTTAACCGTTGAGTCCGGCTCTCAGAGAGGGAAGCAGTTCAAGCTTCCCGAATCAGGTACCTTCTCGATCGGCAGGGACGAAAGCTGCTCCTTTTGCATCGAGGACCAGATGGCCTCACGGGAGCATTGCGTGGTTCGCTGTGAGCCGGGCAAGTGGGTTATCGAAGATTCCGGGAGCACCAACGGTATCCTGGTAAACGATGTTTCGGTGGATGAGCACACCCTCATTCCGGGGGATACGATCACGATTGGTGACACCCTCCTGTCGCTCGCCACCACCGATGAGGATCCGCTCATCGACAGCACCCTGGCCGGTTACAAGATCGAGAAGCGTCTGGGCCGCGGCGCGATGGGAACGGTCTACCTGGCTCGCCAGCTTTCCCTCGATCGGCAGGTCGCCCTGAAAATCCTGGCTCCCCGGTTTTCCAAGGACGAGGATTTCATCCAGAGCTTTCTGAAGGAGGCGCGGTCCGCTGGCAGTCTGAACCATCCAAATGTAGTCCAGGTCTACGATGCGGGCAACGAGGGCGACTATCACTACATGTCGATGGAATACCTCGAGGGCGGCAGCCTCGAGGAGCTTCTCGAGCGGGAAGGGCGCCTCGATATTATCCGTGCCGTCAATGCGGCCAGGGATGCCGCCCAGGCCCTCCAGTTCGCCCAGCAGAATCAAATTGTCCACCGTGACATCAAGCCGGCCAATCTTATGCTCACTCTCGATGGGACGGTAAAGGTCGGAGATCTCGGTATCGCCGCCGACCTCAGCCAGTCCTCGAGTGGGGGTGGGGGAGGTGGGGGTAATGTTCCCGCGGCCGGCTCGCCCCGCTATATGGCTCCTGAGCAGGCCCGGGGCGAGGCGCTGGATCACCGCGCCGACATCTATGGCCTTGGGGCGACTCTCTACAGGATGATCGCCGGGGTAGCCCCCTTCGATGGGTCGAGCATCAAGGAGATCGTCAGGGCCAAGCTGGATAATGATCCGACGCCTCTGCGGAAGCTCCATCCGGAGATTCCCGGGGGGCTTTCCGCCGTCGTACAGAAGATGCTCGCGCGCAATCCCGACAGCCGGTACGAGAACGCGGCCCAGGTCTACTCGGCCCTGGAACAATCCCAGTACAGAAATAATATTTCCGCCAAGGGAAAGGCGCGCGCCGCCCGGGCTGCCGTGGCGAGCCAGGGCGCCCGTTCGGCGGCGGGGCGCGGAGGCACCAGGCATCCTCGCCGCCCGGCCCAGGGGTCGCAATCAAATCTCGTTGTCGGCTCGATAATAGGGGTCGTCGCGCTGATTCTCGTACTCGGCCTGGTCTCAAGCTTCAGGAATGATGGAGATGAGAGCCCCGGCAGGAGCAGGTCGAATGAGCCATTCACTTCCACCCCAAAGCCTCCGGAGGAGCGCCGGGAGGACAATTCGGGTCTTGAGAGGAATCAATCGAAGCTCGCCCTCAAGAGGTTCGAGAAGATTCGGGAGCTCTATTCCGACGGTAAGCTCGATGCCTCGGCGGCGCTCCTGCAGTTGGAGAACCTTCTCGCGGACGAGCCGCGGATCGCGCTCAGCGTTGAAAAGCTCCTGAAAGAGCTTCGCTCCAAGGCGGAGCTGGCGAAGAAGGAGGCGGCCAGGAATCGCAAGAAGCAGGCCACCGTCGCGCTGGCTTCCATCGATGTCCTCATCGAGAAGAACGAATTGCGCAAGGCTGCTGATTCCATAGAGGCTTTCCTCGCGAGGTATTCTGACCTCGGTTCCGGGATGGCCTCCCCGTACCAGGCGAAGCTCGGCGGCATCGTTCGCTTGGGAATGGATGCGGCCGGCAAGCTGGTGAGGCAGCTGTCCTCCAGCGGCGATTTCGAGAAAGCTCGCGCGGAGATCACCGCCCTGGAAGCGCGGATGCCCTCGAGCGAAAGCGCGCGTATCCAGTCCATGGAAGCGGAGATCAGCCTGGTTGAGAGTCGAATGGCCAACAGCCTGAAGTTCGTTGAAGACAATCGCGCTGGCTTCTACACGATGCTGGCCGATTTCGATTTTGCCGGCGCCCGCAAGCATCTTGATGACATCATCGGCAAGCTGGGTGGCGTCGGCGCGGTTAATAAAGAGGCCGGGGCTCTCCTGGAGCTCCTTGGCAACCAATTGTCCGCGAGCGGGAAGAGCTGGGGTGCGCTTCGGACAGTTTTTTCGAAGTCGGAAAAGTCCAAGTCAGTAGTGAAGGTCAGGTTTCTCCCGGTCGCCAAGGATGACAAGGACCTGCGGTACAAGGTGCTTGGTCTCGAGGGGTACGCGGTGAGGGTCCAGGAGTCCGGCTCCAAGGCGCCAGCCCCGGTGGCCTATCGTATCCTGGGACTTGATACAGGCAGTCTTGTCAGGCTGGTCGGGCAGCCGGGAGCATCGGGCCTCGAGGAGGCGGAGGTGTTCCAGGGACTCGGAACGCTTCTGCTGCTGAGAGATGGCCCCGCCCGGGCGCGTTCCATGCTCCTGTCCGAGAAAATTCCCGCAGCCGCCAGGAAGGATAATGAGAGGCTCCTTGCCAAGTACGTCGATACCTGGCGGGAGGCACGCCTGTATTCTCTCCAGAAACTCGAGAGCAAACTCTCAGCTGGCAAGCAGCCGGTGTCCACCGAGCTGTGGAACTTCATCGCGAACGACACGGGCTTCCTGATCACCGCCTGGAAAACCAGGCCTGACTACGCCAAGCACCGCTCTACCCTGCATGAATTATTCCTCCGTACCCGGATCGCGTCCCTGGCGGGCGCTTCGGTGGAGGGCGTATTCAACGCCATGACGGTCAAACCGGAACGCGTTGGTCAGACCTCCCTGTCCTACGATTTTTCATCGATGGATCAGCTGAAGGATTTCTACCCGGTGGTCAAGGGCGCCTCCTCGCTGGAATGGATCGAGAAGAAACGGCTTCTCAAGCTCAAGGGAGAGGTCCGTTTCCTCGCGGCTAACCCCTTCGAATCCAGGATCGCTGTCAACGGTGTCGTTCCTTCCGGC
>JAKUSY010000422.1 GCA_022451445.1 Planctomycetota bacterium | reverse complement strand
CTGCCTTTCGGACTAGATGCCATCGAGCGCCTGCTCCCCCGTGATGAGGACCTGGCCTCCGTCGAGACCCGGGTCGTCATCTCCGCTTCACAGGAGCGGGCCTGGAATTCGATTGTCTTCTATGAACAGATTGAGCATGCGCCTCCATTCCTCCTGCGTCTGGCGCTTCCCAGGCCGGTGGGGACCACCGGCGGCAAGACGAAGGTCGGCGAGACCAGTCGCTGCGTGTACGAGAACGGCTACCTCGTGAAGAAGATCAGCGAGCGGGAGGAGGGGCGCCTGCTGGGCTTCCGGGTCATCGAGCAGAATATTCACTTCGAGCATGATCTCGATCTCAGGGGGGGCAGCTTCCGGGTTGAGCCCGGCCCCGATCCGGGAACGACACGGGTTACGCTTACGACCAGCTACAGGCGCCTGACCTACCCTGCCTTTATCTGGCAGCCCGCTGAGACCCTCGTGCTGCACACACTCCACGGGCATGTTCTCGAGGGGATGCGAGCCAACGCGGAGAGAGGTCTGGCCGTGGACCCTGTGGATGATGCTTCCAATGTCATCGGACGCCTGGAATTTCCGGCTGCCGGCGGACGGTAATCAGTGAGCTGATTTCTTGACGGGAGGCAGGGGTAGTGCCGAGAATGCGGGGTTTCACCGACGCGCCGTTTATCGATAACCAGTCACAGGAGGCAGTAACCAGTCATGCGCATTCAAATAACCAACGGGATTTTTTTTGCGGCCCTGATGTCGTTCGGCGTTTTTCTCATCGCCGATGATGAGGGGCTTGAGCCCATCTTTGATGGGAAGACCCTCACCGGCTGGGTTCAGCAGGGCGGCAAGGCGACCTATAAGGTGGAGAAAGGAGAGGTTGTAGGTACAGCCGTTCCGGACACTCCAAACAGTTTTCTCTGCACCCGCAAGCACTACGGTGATTTCGTGCTGGAACTGGAGTTCAAGGTGGACCCTTCTCTCAATTCAGGTGTGCAGCTCCGCAGCCATGTGAACGAAAACGACACGACCGTCGAGATCCGCGGCAAGAAGCGGAAGAAGAATGCAGGCACTGTCTACGGTTACCAGGTGGAGATCGATCCATCTGAGCGGGCCAATTCCGGGGGGATCTACGATGAGGCTCGCCGCGGCTGGCTGAACGATCTCAAGAACAACGAGGCCGCGCGAAAGGCCTTCAGGCAGGGCGGGTGGAACAAGTTCCGGATCATCTGCAAGGGGGAGTCCATCAAGACCTGGATCAATGGAGTGCTCGCCGCTGATCTGAAGGATTCGATGACGTCGAAGGGCTTCATAGCGCTGCAGGTGCATGGTGTTGGAAAACACAAGGACCGCGTGGGAAAACAGGTGCGCTGGCGTAAAATCCGGCTCAAGGAGCTTTGATTCGTTTACGGGAAGACTACGCGCCCTGTTTTCCTTGTATGTATTCTGTTCAGACTGTATTCTCCAGAATAAGGGGCTGATTCTCAGCCCACAGGCGCAAAGGAACGTTTATGAGAATCCTGCTCAGCATCATCGCGGCAACCTCCGTTCTTTCGTTGCAACCCGCCCTGCGGGCCGGCTGACGGGGAGGCTGTGGTAGCCTCGTTGGGGTTACATTGCCTGTTATCAAGTGGGAGGCTGCCAAGGTCTTGACTCGACTCGAGAAGACCGAAGAGGGCAAGCCCGACGACGGTTCCGGTACCGGGCGCACGAAGGTGAAGCGGGGCAAGGGCTCCAGGAAGGCCGATGGGGATACGGAGCTTTCCGTGGTGAAGCTGGCGGCCGAGAGTGGAAAGCCGGTCATGTTCTTCGTCCACGGCAATTGCAATGGGGCCGCAGGGGTCGCGTGCAAGACCATGGGGAAGCTGATTCTCCGCCAGAAGGCCGTTACTGACCAGGCCAGGAACTTCCATGCGGTCGAGGTGGACGCCACCAAGATCGAGCCGAAGCTCGCCAGGCGCTACAAGCTGACGGTCTCGCCGTCGCTGGTCTTCGTCGATTGCTCCGGCAAGGTGGTGAAGGTCCTCCCCGGCAAGCCGAGCGCGAAACAGGTCGCGGCGGTCATGAAGGCTGTTGTCGCCCGCAACGCAAAGGTCCTGAAAGCGCGTGAGAAGAAGAAGTCCGTTCCCTGAGAAGCTTTTTCTTCTGGACACAATGTTCTGGGCGGTTTGCAATCCGTCACAAGTGGAGTCAAAGGACTCCAGGCGTAAGGCCTTGTTGATCATGCCGGGATCGGAAACGGTTTTTTTTTTCAGTATTGGCTTCACACCTGGAATAGAGACAGCATGCCTCATCAAAGAAGAACAGAAAGTTACCAGACCCTCGTGGACATGATCCGGCTTGGCGGACTCCTGCACAAAGCAGGCAACGAGTTTTTTCGCGATCGTGGTCTTACCCAGGCCCAGTTCAATACCCTGATGGTCCTGCGCTACATCCGGCCGATGGGGTGCAGGCAGAACGAGATCTGCGAGCTGCTGCTGGTGAAGCCCGCGAACGTCACCGGCCTGGTCGGCCGGCTCCAGGATCGTGGGCTGGTCTCCCGCAAGGTGGACTCCTCCGATGAACGGGCGCGGCTTGTTTCTATCTCCGCCAAGGGTCAAAAGCTTCTCAAGAAGGTCGAGCCGGAGTATTACGCGCAGATAGAGGACCTGATGTCCGTACTTTCAGGGACCGAGGTAAGAGAGCTGGGTTCGACAGTGACGAAGGTCCAGGATTCAGCTGTCGCGAGGGGAATGGTGTCTCTCTTCGCGCAACAGAAGGATGCCGAGGGCATCGCCTGAGGGGAGGGGCGCGGAGCTTCTGTTCAATTTCCCGGGACCGGGCGGCGCGGGAAGGGGCCTCTCGATGGGCGGCGGGTGTTTTGTCCCGGCCCTGCGCCGCGATCTCCTCGCGATCCGCGCCTTGATGAGCGAGGGACATAGCCTTCGCGGCCTTCGGAGAGTTGCGAGAGGATTGCCGAGGTGCGGGCCGCGATGAAGTCCGCCAGCAGGGGCTTCTGCTGCATGCCGCCGCGGCCGGGTTCACGCTGCCGGGTCGGGGGCTTCGGCTGGCCGGTTTCTTTTCCGCCACCGGTCCCGGTGAAGTTCGCCACGAATCTCTTGAAGTCGGTGTTGCTGTCTTTTGACACCGCGGCGCTGATAACCCCGCGGAGCTTGTTCATTTCGCCGGTGATGGTCTCGGATTTGAAGGGACCCGCGAGGATGGCCTTCACCTGTTTGTCGTATTCCGCGCGCGCGGACTGGATCTTCATGATCCTGGAGACCAGCTTCACGCTCTCGATGTAGGGGTGGGCGATGCTCAGGTCCGTCTGCTGCGCCGCGCTGCCGGCGCTGCGGTGGCCGGCGAAGGTGCTGTTGACATCCCACGGCAGCCAGTGAAACCGTCCATCGCTCCTGGGCAGGTAGATGTAGAAGTTGTGTCCGCGCAGGAGGAAGCTGTCGAGGTGTGCGAGCACCGCGTGCAGGGCGGTGAATTTCATCAATTCGGGAACGTCAACATAGCCGCGAATTTTTTCCGCGAATTCCTTGTCGCCGCTTTCTTCCACGAAGCGGGTGAACTCGATCAGCCGCCTCGTGAACTCGGGCGCGGCTTCGGTCTTGGGGACGTAGACGCGCTCGTAGCTG
>JAKUSY010000421.1 GCA_022451445.1 Planctomycetota bacterium | reverse complement strand
AGGGCTACTCTCCTCAACGGCTGCACCAGGCCGGCGGCATCGCCATCGTCGCGGAGATGATGGAGCAGACCCACTTCAACCTCGAGCGCCTCTTCCCCATGGTCTGCGGCCTGCTGATCCTGACGGTTTTTTCCCTTTTCAGAAAGATCTGGCCGGTGGTGATCTCAACAGGCGTAGCGATCATCGCCGTCGTCTGGACCATGGCAATAGCCGTGGCTATCGATCCCCAGCTCAGCATCATGATGGCCGCGATTCCCGCGGTGATCCTGATTATCTCCTTCTCCGATGTCATCCACCTCTGCAGCGCGTACCTGCTCGAGATGAGGGAAACCGGAGACACGACGGAGGCCATCCTGCGCAGCGCCGAAGATGGCGGCACGGCCTGCATCTACACCTCGCTCACCACCTTCGTCGGCTTCCTCTCGCTGGCCCTGGTACCGACCCCCATCTTCAGGCAGTTGGGAATCCTGCTGGGCCTGGGTGTCGGTATCGCGCTGCTCCTGGCCATGACGCTGGTGCCCATCCTGTTGTCTCTGCTGCGTCCGCGGGCGGACTGGACAGGGGGAATCGCCTCGGTAAGCCAGGACATCATCGACCGTTTTCTTTCACTGACCCGGAGGATCAGCCTGTCGAAGCCCCGATTGGTGGTGGCGATCTTCGCCGGCCTGATCATTTTCTGCACCTGGGGAATCACCCGCATCAACGTGGAGGTCGACATCCTCGCCCGCCTCGGAGAAAACAATCCCGTACGCAGGGACGCCGCGTATTTTCTCAAACACTTCTCCGGCACCAACGTGCTCGACCTCTACATCCACTGCGATGAGAAAGGGGGGCTGTTCGAGCCGGCCGTCCTCGCCTCGATCGCCGAGCTCGAGAAAAAACTCCAGGAGCTCGAGGAGGTTGACTCCGCCGTCTCGCTCGCCACCATCATCGGAAAAACCCACCGGCAGTTGCCGGCCATCCTTACCGGCGGCGGTTCCCTTCCTTCGACACGCAGCGCCATCGAGGAGCATATACGACAGCTCGAAGCCATCGAGCCGGAAGGTCTCGCCTTTCTGCTCGGCAGGGAGCGGAAAAAGATGCGGGTCCTGGTCCGTCTCCGCATCGAGGGCCTCCGGGAAACCTACAAGGCAGGAGAAAAGGTGAGCAAGCTGGCGGAGGGTACGCTTCCGCCGACCATCGAGGTTGAACCGACCGGATTGGCCTACCTGATCGGGGGTTGGCTTGACCGTATTCTACTCGCCCAGAAAAAAGGAGTCGGCATCTCTTTCATCGTCATCTCAATGCTGATGATCTTCGCCTTCCGATCCCTGCGCATCGGTCTCTGGTCCATGGTTCCCAATATCCTCCCCCTCCTGGCCCTTGGCGGATATGTCGGCTTCGCCTGGGAGACCACCGATTCTGACACCTTCATGGTCGCCATGCTCGCCATCGGTATCGGGGTTGATGACACGATCCACTTCCTGACGAGATACCGCCTGGAGCTGGAGAGAGATGATGACGAGGAGAAGGCGCTCACGAGGACCTACCACTACGCCGGCCGGGGAATCGTGATGACAACTCTTATCCTGACCATCGGATTCTCTCCCTTCATTCTCAGCCAGTATTTCAGCCTGAACATCCTGGGAACCCTGCTGCCCATGGTGCTGATCGTCGCCCTGCTGGCCGATCTCCTGCTCTTGCCCGCTCTTGCCCGCCTGCGGTTGCTGCGTTGGTCTAGAGCCGGCCGGAGTGGAGTAAGATCTCTTTACAGGCGGCAGCGCGGAGGGCACAACGAGAGCGGTTAATATGTCCGGCAAATCGACAAACCATTACAACGGTCTTCTGAATATCAACAAATCGGCGGGCATGACCTCGCACGATGTGGTCAACCGGGTACGGAAAATCCTCGGCCAGAGACGTGTCGGACATGCCGGCACGCTCGCCCCCGCGGCTACGGGAATCCTCCTGGTCTGCGCCGGCCGGGCGACTCGCCTCCTGGAATATCTCGTACCCGGCGTCAAGACCTACCAGGGAATCATCCTCCTTGGAAGAAGCACCGACACCTACGATTCAGATGGAGAAACCACCAGCGAAGCCGACACGGAGCACCTGGGCCGCGAGCTGGTAGAGACCGCCATGGAAGCCTTCAGGGGTGATATCGAACAGATCCCCCCCGCCTATTCGGCCATAAAGCGCAACGGGGTTCCCGCCTACAAGCTGGCGCGAAAAGGAGAGGATGTAGACCTGCCCGGCCGGCCGGTACGAATCGATTCCTTCGAACTCCTGGAGTGGAGCCGCCCAAAGCTCACCTTCCGGATCATCTGCCACTCAGGCACCTACGTCCGTTCGATCGCGCATGACCTGGGAGCCGCGCTGGGGGTAGGCGGCCACCTCGAATCTCTCTGCAGGACCGCAGCGGATCCTGGAAGGTGGAAGCCGCCCTCGGCCTCGAGGCGCTCGAGGCTGCGGCCCAAGCAGCGCGGCTTGAACGCGTCATCCATCCATTCTCGGATGTCCTTGCCGACATGCCCCGGGTGACTGTCAGCGACGACGAGGCGGCCCAGCTCGGCTGCGGCCGGGCGCTGATACTCGAAATCGAAGGACAGCCCGACACCGTCTGCGCCCGAACCGAGGCTGGAAAGCTCATCGCTATTCTCGTACCCGAGGACGGAAGCAGGTGGAAACCCCGGAAGGTCTTCCCGACGGCTGACTGAACCCGTTCAACCACCTCGGAAGTCGAACCGATACTATTTCCCGGCCGCCGCCTTCCGGGTCGCGATATGGCGGGCGAGGACAAGCAGCTTGTTCCTCAGAGAGACCCTGGTTCGCTTCTGGAGTTCCAGGCTGTCCCGGGCTGCCTGGGCATCTCCGCTGACAAGAGCGTCCGCCGCAAACCTCTGCATCTCCACCCTCAGCTTACCGATCGCCGCATCGCTGCGCCCGACAGCCGTCTCCAGGCGCCGCTGGAGCTCTTCAGCCTCCTGCAGGCCGACTCCGCCAAGATCCACACGCAGCTTATTCGAAGAATAACCGGGCTCCAGAAGGGACGCGAAAACATCCTCTGCCGGAGTCTCCTTCGCGGGAGCGATTTGTCCGGCAGCCTTCACGGCCGCCGACCCAGCTCCCGCCTCGGGCGTCGATGACGGATCGCCGGAGCCGCTCCCACATCCCGGCAGGACAGCCAGGAAGACAACGCCGGAAAAAAGACTCTTGAGACGCATTGCTTTTACCTGTGAAAACGGCCGCGGATTGCTGGCGAATTGAATCCGGAACACTTCCGGACAGCCCGCTTTTTTAACACAGTTTACTCCGCGGGGCAATCGAGGCGATAAGGGCTCACAGGGAACGAAATGAAAACCGGGAGAGCACAAAGCCGTGTCGTTTTTTCCCGAGATTCACTATCCTGTGGGCGGCAACCTGACAGGAGACGCCATGAACAGGAAAAACAACAACTCCGAAAGCCAGGGGTTTACGACACGCGCCATTCACTCCGGCGGCGGGTGGAATCCCACGAGCTCCCTGACACCTCCGATTGTCCAGAGTTCGACCTTCACGCTGAAGGACCTCGAGGAGGGAGTGGAACTGGGGCAGGCCATCGCCCCCGCCGAGTTCTATACCCGCTGG
>JAKUSY010000420.1 GCA_022451445.1 Planctomycetota bacterium | reverse complement strand
GCAGACTGTCATGAGTGTCGTCGCTGACGTCAGGAGGGTCCTGCTGAGTGTCTGGTTGATGCTGAGATCGACGCATTCCCTGAAGGACATCTTGTTCTTGCCGTAGATCTTCAGGTTCTCACGAATTCGGTCAAAGACCACGATCGTATCGTTGATCGAATAGCCAATGATGGTAAGCAACGCCGCGACCTCCGGAAGATTGATCTTGACCGGGTAGTTGGGGATAAACTGGTCCACCAGGGCGATAAGCCCGATACTGATCAGGACATCGTGGATCAGGGCGGCGATGGCCGCCAGGCCGAAGTAGAACTCGAACCTCAGCGAGACATAGAAGACGATACCGAGAATCGAGATGAAGAAAGCGAGGATGGCCTTCTGCTGGAGATCACTCGATACCGTGGCCCCGACCGTCGACACCGTGGGAAACGGCTCGGAGAGAGCGCACAGAGCAGAGACGGAATCATCGTTGAACACCCTCCTGGCGGCAGCCTCCGCCTGGTCGCGGCTCGGTATTCCCGTTCCCGCGGCCGAAGCCACGGGTGAAGGAGTGAAGGCCGCGAACCTCAGCTTGTACTTCGTCACAGGCGACTCGGCGGTCTTCTCACTCACCAGCGAGCAGGACTCCACCTTCAGCCCGCTCTCACTCTCAGCATCCTGGCCTGACACCTTCCACTTCGATAGTGCATCTGCAGCCAGGACCTCCTTCACCTTCTCCCGCAGGTCATCGGGAGAAAACTCGCTGATCCGGTCAAGGATATTGACGTCCAGGACGAGATTACTGCCCGCGTCTGCCGCGGCGGTATCTTCCCAATTGGCCACGAAAGGAGTGGGGAGAAGCAGGCCCTCAGCCTCGAGCTTTTCTTCGAGTTTATCACGCACCTTCTCGGCGCTCTGGGCACCTTTATCTTTTTTATCTCCCGAATTGGCATCTCCGCCTTCTTCGCCTACCCGGGTCATGAGAATAAAGTCGCGGCCCGGCTGACCACTCACCGCGTTCAATTCCTGCAGACGAGTTCCCTGGAACACATCCGCGTGGGCAGCCTTCAGGTCATCGATCATCTTCTTCACATCACTGCGGGGGCGCGCCTTGCTGAGGGTGAAACCGACCCGGGCACCACCGGTGAAATCGATTCCGTAGTTTTCCGTTTTCCTGGGAATCACCACCGCCCAGGATCCTATGATCACCAGGGCTGAGATCAGCAGGAAGGGCTTCTGGATGCTGCTGAAGCTGATGCTCGGCGTGGAAAAGAGCCGGTTCATCTTGAAGTTCTTCAAGACCCCCGAGTTGAGGAAGAAGCTGATGATGAGCCGGGTTACGAAGAGCGATGAAATGAAGCTGATGATGATTCCCGCGATCAGGGTGATCGCGAAACCCTTGATTGGTCCGGTACCGAAGTTGAAGAGAACAATTCCCGTGAGGGCTGTCGTCAGGTTCGAATCGAAGATGACCGAGAAGGCTCTCTGGTATCCCGTGGTCAGGGACTGGAGCAGGGTTTTCCCGCGGTCGCGTTCCTCACGAACCCGCTCAAAGATCAGGATATTGGCATCGATCGCCATACCGATGGTCAGCAGGATGCCCGCGACACCCGGCAAGGTCAGGGTCTGGCGAAAGCATGCGACAAAGGCGAGGACCGCCATGATGTTGAAGGCCAGGGCGAAGTTGGCCACCAGGCCGGCAAAGAGGTAGTAGAGGGCAATGGAGGCCATGACCAGCGCGAGTCCCACGAGGATAGCCTTGGTGCTGGACTCAACTGCTTCCTTGCCCAGCAGCGCTCCAACCGTATTCCTCGAGATCAGCTCGGGTTTGGTCGGCAGGCTCCCACCCCTCAGGATGGTAACGATACTGTTGACCTCCTGGGTCGTGAAATCACCAGTGATCTGCCCACTGCTGGAGATCCTGCTCTTGATATTCGGGCTCGAAAGCACCTGGTCATCGAGCACGATAGCCAGGGGGCTTTCTTTATTGGAGCCCGTCAGTTCACCGAGCTTCGCGGCGCCCTCCGTATCCATAGAGAAGAGTATCATGGGGGTTCGCGTATCAGGATCGAGCGAAGCCCCCGCGGAGGCGATATGTTTTCCATCGACCTTGTCAGCAGGCTTGTTCGACAGCACCAGGTCCCTGACTTTCACATAGGTGTCTTTGCCACCGACCTGCTGTTTTTCGACAAGAGGGCGTACGAGAAATTCTGGTTCAGGGGGCCGCGGCGGCTCCCCTTTGGCAAGTTTGGGATTGGCTTCCTTACGCGCCGTCCATTCGCGTTTCAGTTGCACAAATTTGGCATGCTCGACCTTCCAATCGTTTTCTTCCTTGAGGTACTCCTCCATCTTCGCGGGAAGATTGTTCTCCTGCGCGGTCACCACCAGCTGAAGCTGCAGGCTTCCCGCCTTTTCGATCTGCTCCTCGATAAACCTGGTAGAGTCCGGATCTCCGCCGGGGATCGTGACAACGAGCCTGTCCACCCCTTCGATCGCGATGCGAATCTCCTTGAGGCCGTAGATGTCGAGGCGGCGGGAGATGATGTCCTTGACCTCTTCGGCTACGTCCTCGGCAGCGCCCTCCACCCCGCTGAGATTCAGCTTGTACTGGAGCTCAGTTCCCCCCTGGAGGTCTATTCCCAGGTTGATATTCTTGAAGTTCCCGAAGGGATTCAGTATCCACATGCACAGAACTATAAAACAGGCCACCGCGGCCCAACCCCAACCAGTTCGCTTGATCATTGTCTTTCCTTACCAATGGATAAATCTGTTTTGAGAATCGACGGAAAACCCAGGCCGCTCAAAGAGCGGCTGTGAGAACGCCGGGGGCCCGGCTCCGTCACCGGGGGCGCCCTGGTTCAGGCTGCGGGAGGGCCGCGTGCCGGGGGGGGCTTCCCGCCCCGCCAGCAGGGCGAGGCCAGTTCCGCTCCGGTAAGCTTTCGTGACAACTCCCCGGGGCAGGGCTCCAGGCAGAAAGAAGCTTCAATGCTCCAGGAGTCGCCTGGATCTATTCTCTCGATTCGAAGCAGGCCGGAGGTGTGCCCGGCCTCGATGCCGCGCAGCTGCCCGGGGACGCAGGGGTCTTCCCCGCCTCCCCGCGGTACCGGGAAACCGGCCTCCCCGTCATCGGGGCCGGGAGCATCTTCACCCTGCTGCGACGCCGGCTGCGTCGAGGACACGCCCTGCGAATTCTCGAAACCGGAAAGGCTCCTGTCTTCCAGCACAAGGGGAAGAACGAGGAGCCCCAGCAGCAGGAGAGGGAAGCTCAGAGACAGCCTGGGAAATCTGATTCGTTCCATTTATCTGCTTTATTCAGGAATCGGGAATCGGCGGAACTTCGGCCTCGGCTTCAGCTTCATCGGTGGTTGTCTCCTCCGGCTCGGAGGCGTCGTCCTGAACCGCGGCGCTGTCGATAATATCCAGGATCGCTGTCCTGGTGAACTGGATACGGGTCTTGGAGTGTTTGTCGACCTCCAGGACGACAACATCCTGGTCGATCTCTTTGACAATCTTCCCGTAGATGCCGCCATGGGTCAGCACGTTGTCGCCCTTCCGCGCAGCCTGGACCTTCCGCTCACGCTCCTTCTGCTTCTTGCTTTGCGGGCGAATGATCAGGAACCAGAAGATCGCGAAA
>JAKUSY010000042.1 GCA_022451445.1 Planctomycetota bacterium | reverse complement strand
CCATAGGCGGAATTGAGGAATACGATGCCGCTGAAGCTGACGATCAACAGGCAGGAGAGCAGAGTGAGAACCATGGCCTTCTTGCGTTCGCCCGCCTTGGCGGTACTGACGGTGCGCAGGAAGCTGTCATCGGGCTTTTTGCCGACATGGAAACACTCGGGACAGGTGACGATCTCTTCTGAATAGGTCGCCGAGAGCGCCAGCACCGAATAGCATTCGCTGCAGATGAAGTCGAGCTTCTTGCCCTTGACGCCATTGCTCTTGGAGAAGACCGCGCCTACCGGTTTCTTCGTTTTCGCTTCGCCTTCCTTGTCCTTGGCGGCGAAGCCCTTCTTCTTGCCCTTGCCCCGGCTCTTGAAGCCCGGTTTTTTGGAGGTGCCGTTATCCTCTTCTTCGGATTCATCGAGGAGGATCTCGGTATCTACATCTGTGTCGCTGTCGGACTTTTCGGCGCCATCTTCCAGCTCAGAGCCGATGTCTTCCGGCAGGCTGTCAGGAATTTCGGGGGGGAGCTCCGGGGGCAGGTCATCTTCACCCAGGACATCTGTGGCATCCCCACCGTCGTCATCGGCCAGGAGCGCATCGAGCTCGTCTGCTGAAAGCTCCTCCGCGGGGGAGTCGGCATCGGCCAGCAGAGAGTCAAGCTCTTCTTCAGAGATCTCGGCACCATCTTCTTCGCCGGAGTCCTCATCACTCGAGTCCACCTCGAGCAGGTCTTCGTCGCTCAGCAGATCATCACCCGCATCCGCGTCTGAATGCTCGTTTTTTTCTTTCCCGCCGAGGAGATCGTCCAGATCGTCATCGTCTAAGTTGATCTCTTCGGGCGGATCGTCAGGGAGAGAATCTTCGTATTCGTTAGCCATGAGACTCCTCGAGATTGATTATTTCCATGATGCACAGACCCCGCAGCATCAAGATGGTAGCTGCTTCATGTTATCACAAGGGAAGTTACCACGAGGTGAAAAATACCCTTAATGCCCGGTGTTCAGTGTTTGTTAATGCTTACGGGAAAAAGGTTTGTCCCAGGCGGGGTGGTGGCCGGGTCTTTCATCGTTCAAGCTCCGGAAATCCCGCCCATGTTCCGAATGCGGGCTTCATGCCCAGCGCCGGGAATACCGTATTTTCACGGGTTTTTCGGCGGGAGGTTCATCCGGGCGCTGCTTGACACCGGGCCGCATGCCTCTAGGATGATGGTATGCACCGGTATCAGGTCCAACGCAGACCAAAGGCGTCGAGCTCGGGCTTTAGAGCCCGGGGCGTCTTGCCGGGTTCGGCCGACGGTCATCGACCGCTGTCGCCGGGAGGCGGGTCCTGGACCCGCTGGAACAGGTCGAGAAAGGAGGTGGTCAATATATGTATCATTCCAAGGTGATAAGCGAGGTGGTGACCTCCTGATTTGAATGAAGATCCCGAGGGTGCCTGTCGGTACCCCCCGACTCATGAGAGTCAGGGAGGATCCAGGCACCACCGGAGCCCTGATGGTCCGCATCATCGCCTGCGGATGGCCTCTCAAGAGGCCGGCCATCAGGGCTTTTTTTTGCCCATGCGGCAACGGGAGGCCGCGGCTCAGCCGGCGTTTTCCACCCCCAGCTCCTCCAGGACGCTCGCGATGGCTTTGAGAAGATTTCGCACATCGCTTTCCTGGATCCGCCCGATGTTGCCGATGCGGAAGCAGTCGGCATCGCTGACCTTGCTGGGGTAGATCACCAGGTCCTTCTCGCCCAGGCGGGTGTAGAACTCCGTGAAATCGAAGGCTGGGTGGGCTGGATAGCGGAAGGAGGTGATGATATAGCCCTGGTCCCCGCGCGCGAGGTATTCTACGAAGCCCATCTCTCTCATTCCCGCGACCAGGGTGTCGTAGTTCCTGCTGTAGCGTGCCGCGCGTCCGGCGACACCTCCCTCCTCGGCAAGCTCCTCGAGCGCTCGCTCAAAGGCGAGGAGCGTGTGGGTCGGCGGTGTGAAGCGGAACTGGCCGTTTGTTTCAAGGCCTTGCCATTGAGCGAATAGATCCAGGCTCAGGCTCCTGGCCTGTCCCTCGCAATGATCAAGCGCCCCGGCGCGGCAGATGACGAAGGAAAAGCCCGGCACTCCCTCGATGCATTTATTCGCCGAGGAAACGAGGAAGTCAATCTCGGCGGCCTCGAGGTCCAGCTCTATGGCGCCGAAGCTGCTCATCGCATCGACGATGTAGGTCTTGCCGGCCTCCCTGACGATGGAGCCGGTCTCCTCGACGGGGTTGATGATTCCAGGGGTCGTTTCGCAGTGGACGATAGCAACGGTGGTGATGCTCTCATCGGCCCCTATGCGGCCGGCGACCTCGCCCGGGTCGGTCTTCCTGTTTTCGTTGCAGCGCAGGGCTTCACACTCGATACCGAGCACGCCGGCGATCTTCAGGATGCGCTCACCGTAGGCTCCGTTGATGACCACCAGGAGCTTACCGCCGGGCGGCACCGCTGAGCCGATGACGGACTCCACCCCGAAGGTTCCGCTTCCCTGCATGAGCACGCATTCGTATCCCTTTTCCCTGGAGAGCCCGGCGAGGCCGAGGAGGCTGTTCCTGATCGCGCGGATCGCCGCGATAAACGCCGTGTCCCTCGAGCCGAGGTCTCTCAGCATGGCCTCCTTCACCGAGGCGCTGGTCGTCAGCGGCCCCGGGGTGAACAGGAGCTTGTCTTTTTTTCCGGCGTCCTTGCCTGGGCTGGTCATATCGTTCCTTCCTACCAGGGCAGCGAGAAGGTCTTCACGTAGGTCATTCCCTTCATGGCCTCGATGACGCCCTCCTTGACCCCCAGTCCCGAATCCTTGACTCCGCCGAAGGGAGAACACTCGATCCGGTAGCCGGGCACCTGGTTGATGTTGACGGTCCCGGTCTGGATGCCCTTGACCGCCCGGATGGCCCGGTCCATATCGCGCGTCACGATTCCCGAAGAGAGGCCGTAGGCTGTCGCATTGGCGAGCTCGATGGCGTCGTCGATATCGCTCACTTTCATGATGGGGGCGAGAGGACCAAAGGATTCCTTGACGACGATGTCGGCATCGCGCGGCACATCGGCGATGACGGTAGGGGTCATCAGGGCTCCCTCCCGCGTTCCGCCCAGGAGCACCCGGGCTCCGAGGGCGACGGCGTCTTTGACCACGTTTTCCAGGTAGATTGCCGCCTCCTCGTCGATGACCGTTCCGACGCGGGTGTCGGGATCCGCCGGATCTCCGTAATTGTACGTAGCGGCCTCCTTGACAAAGCGCCCGGTGAATTCATCCAGGATATCTTCGTGTACCAGGAGCCGTTTTACGGCGGTGCAGCGCTGGCCGGAATTGCGGAAGCAGCCCTCGGTCGCGAGGTTGCTCGCGAGCTCCAGGTCGGCATCCTCCATGATGATCAGGGGTGAATTGCCGCCGAGCTCGAGCACCAGCTTCTTATAGCCGGCGCGCCCGGCGATCAGCTTCCCCACCTCTTCTCCGCCTGTGAAGCTGACCACCTCGACGCGCGGGTCGGTGACCAGGGTGTCGGCCACCTCCGAGCTCGGTCCCAGGAGGACGCTCAGCATCCAGCCCGGCAGGCCGGCCTCGTAGAGCAGCTCGGTGATCTTGACGGCGACCAGCGGCGTCTTGCTCGAGGGCTTCAGGATCGTCGGCGCCCCGCAGGCGATCGCGGGGGCGATCTTGTGGAGGACCTGGTTGAGGGGGTGGTTGAAGGGCGTTATGGCCGCCACGAGCTTGTGAGGTTCACGCAGAGTGAAGATCTTGCGGGATTTTCCATGCGGAGAAACGTCACAGGAAAAGATCTCACCGTCATCTTTCAGTGCCTCCATGGCCGAGAACTGCAGGACATCGTGGCCGCGCCCGACCTCGTAGGTGGTCTCCTTGAGGCAGAGCCCGGCCTCCTCGGTGATGAGCGAGGAGAACTCCTCGGCTCTTTCCATCAGCATGCGTCTGGCTGAGTCGAGGATTTCATAGCGCTGGTAGCGGCTCAGGGCCTCGCCGCCCTCGAGCGCTGCCTCGATGGCCCGGTTCGTTTCGGCCTTGCCCAGGCTGGCGACGGTGCCGGCCGCCTCGCCGGTGTAGGGATTGTAGACGGTCAGCTTCTTATCGCTCGTGACCGCCTGCCCGGCAATGTAGCAGGGATAATCGATCATGTCTAGCTCCCGTTGGCGGTGAATTCAAAGATATCGAAGTTTCTCAGGTCCCCGGTCCTGTCCGAATATTCGGCATTGATCTTTTCCGACAGGAGGAAGGGTACCATCTCCTCGTAGCGGCCTCCGTGGGAGCGCAGTCCATCCCGGACAGCATCGAGGTCATGATAGTCCGGGGTTCTGCCAATGACGACATCGCGCCCGGACAATACCACGATGTCGCCGATCCTGTCAGGGGGAAGCTCGAGCTTGCGTGCCGCGGTCTCACGATCATATACCTCGGTGATACCATCGAGCTCGAGCAGCCGGGCGATGACCTGCCGGGTGTTGATGGCGCCGGAAAGATGTACGTAGGCAAGTGAGCCCAGGGCTCCGTGGTGAAGTACGTAGGGATCGGTGATGGGGAGGATGACCTTGACTTCCTCCCCGAGCTCTTCAGCGAGCAGGCTCTCGAGATAGATGACATTGGGCTCGCCCGCGGGGGTCTGCTTGGCGTTCATCCCGTGATCGGCGGTCGCTCCGAGCACCGCGCCGAGATCGAGCAGCCGTCCGAGCTCGTGATCGATGGCCTCGTGGAAGTCGAGGCTCTCGGGAGCTTCGGGCGTGAACTTATGCTGCATGTAATCGGTCAGGGAGAGGTAGAGGAAGTCGGCCCTTCCCCGCTCGAGGAGGGCCGCGCCGGCCTTGAGGACAAAGAGGCTGGCCGCCGCGCTGTAAATTTCCGGGACGCCCTCACCCACCAGCTCCTCCACGCCCGAGATCCGATGCGTGTCTTCCCGGGCCTGGTCGGCTTTTTCAGCCGAGAAGGCGATGCCATCGAGCTCATGGGAGAGGATGTCCCGGAGTTTTTCCTTCGCCGTGACCATGGCGACCTTCCTGCCGGCCCTCGCGGCAGCCGCGAGGATGGTTCCGCAGCGCAGGTAGGATGACGAATTCATCATGACCTCTTCCCCGGTTTGCGGATCGAGAAAGAAATTCCCGCTGATACCGTGTACCGAGGGCGGCACGCCGGTGGTGATCGAGGAGTTGTTTACATTGGTGAAGGAGGGAAGAGCTCCGCGGGCTATCGCGCGGAAGGAACCCGACTCCAGCAGCCGGGCCAGTCGCGGCATGCGTCCGTGCGCCAGCGAGGAATCAAGGTATTCATCGGCGCATCCATCGATGCAGATGACGGCCAACGGCCGCGCTGGTGGGCGGTAGGTTCTGCCGTTGACGGTGAATTCGTTTGTCGATGGGGTTGTACTGTCGGGAGCCATGCGGGTTTTCTTTTCTGGGAAGGGCCGGTTGAGCCCCTGAGAATGGGCTAGGATAAAATCCCGGCATCAGGATTTCCAGTGAGAAAAAGCCCGCCAGGGACTCTCCTCGGGAGCGCTGGGGTGGCCAAGGTCCGAAAAAAAAGATCAGGGTCAAGAAGCCGGCTCCCGAAGGGCGAAGAACCTATTAGGAGGGGTCTTTCCAGGTGGATTCCCCCAGGAAGAACAGGGAGCCTCGCTCCATGGACCATAGATTTTCTCGAAAGAGCTCCGGGTTGATGATTAAGATCCCAGAAATGACTTTCCCTCAAAGCGCGATCCTCACAGCGGCGACCTCAGCGCTCCTGCTGTTGCTTCTGCAGGGCAGCTCCTGTGATCGTCCGGCCTCCGGGGTGCTGGCGCGGGTCGATGACGAGGTGGTCACGGTGGATGAATTCAAAGACGCCCCGAGGAGCTACACCGGCGCCGGCAGGCGCCAGAGGCTTCTTCGCTACCTGGTCGATGAGGAGGTGATCTTCGCGCAGGCTCTCGAGGAGGGCTATGACAAGGACCCGCAGCTCGTACGGGAAATACGTCGTCGCCTGGTCAATGAGTATCTCGAGAGGAACCTGACACCGATCCTGGATGCGGTGAAGGTCAGCGACGAGGACGTGGCCCGACATTACTCTCAGAACATCGACACCTACCGTACGCGTGAGCTCGCGAGGGTGGCGGTTATCTCCGTCAGGGTTCCGTCCGGGACTGATGGACCCGGCAGGACCGCCCTGCTCAAGCGTGCGCGCGCGGCTCTCGAGGAAGCCCGGGAGCTTCCTCCCGGGGTTTCCGGTTTCGGTGAGCTTGCCCGGAGGTATTCCGATGATTCGAAGACCAAGGAGGCGGGCGGCGACATCGGCTGGATCGTCAGGGAACCAGGCGGCGGTGGTCTCGATCCCGCTCTGCGCGCTGGAATTCTCCAGCTCGAAAAGCCGGGCGACCTGACCCCCGTGATCAAGACGGAGAAGGCCTTCTATATCGGCAGGCTGGCGGAGCTCAGGCCGTCGCAGCTGCGGCCGCTCTCGGGGGTTCGTTCCGCTGTGAGGTTGATCCTGGTCAATAAGACCAGGGACGCCGCGCAGGACGAGTTCTACCGGAAGCTGAGGGAGGGCAGGAAGATCACGCTCCAGCTCGACCTCCTGGGCAAGCTGGAGCTGGAGGAGGAGAAGCCCTCCGGACCGCAGGAAACGGTTGATGCCGAAGCCGGGACCGAGGCCGGGGTTTCGAGCCCGGCTCCGATTCGCCGCGCCGCTGAAAAGCCGGGAGCCTCGGAGTAGGGCGCCTGGCGCGGCGTCGTCCTCACGAGCTCTCGTTCCCGGCGGCGTCTTCCAGGGCATCTTCGCCGCGCCAGGCGACGCTGAGCGCCGAGTAGAGGCCGATCTCCTCACCAAGCGAGGCCGGGATGATCCGGCAGCGGGAGAGGGCCTCCGCGCGAGCCTCCTCTTCGAGCGCGGCCTCCATCGCCGGCCTGAGGAATTCTTCGCAGCGTGCGAAGATGGATCCGATGACGACCAGGTCGGGATTGAGGATGTCGATCACTATTGCCAGTCCCCGCCCGAGGTAGCTGCCGGAGCCGGCCAGGATTTTTCTGCAGAGCTCGTCTCCGGAGCGGGCGCCGAGGCCGACCTGCTTCGCGGTGATGTTGTCCGCCTCCAGGGAGGTCTCGCCCTGCCAGGACTCCAGCCCGGCCGTGGCGAGCTGCTCAATCCCGCCGCCCGAGCAGAAACCTTCGAAGCTACCGGGCTTGCCGCAGCCCACCGGGCCATCGCGCTCCAGGCGGATGTGGCCAATCTCTCCGGCGTAATTCGAGGAGCCCCTGTAGAGCTGGCCGTTGAGGACCAGGCCCGCGCCAAGGCCGGTTCCGAAGGTCAGGAAGAGCATGTTCTCCGGTCGGATGGTGCGGCCCGCGCCAAAATAATATTCAGCCAGGGCGCCGGCATTGGCATCGTTTTCGAGGTAGACCGCCACCTGGGGAAATGCTTCCTGGAAGATGCTGACGATAGGGACATCGCGCCAGCCCGGCAGGTTCGCTGGTTCCTGGATCAGGCCCGCCTCCCGGTCCATCGGTGAGCCGCAGGAGATGCCGATCGCCTTCAGTGTCGAGTCGGCGTTTTTCCTGGCCTGTTCCCGGGCTCTCTCGAGCAGCATCCCGACGGTGTCTTTCCAGCCGGACCCTCCCTTGCCGGTAGGGATCGAGGCAGCCTCCAGCAGTCGGCCCCGTTCATCCGCCGCGCAGACAGCGCAGGTCGTGCCGCCGATATCGATTCCGAGGTAGAGCTCTGGCATGATTCGCTTTCCGGGTCCGCATTGGTCTTCCCGCGCGCTTTCAGTATAGTGTTGTTCTGTCACTGAACGGAATGCCGCAGGACGGTCTGAAAGTGAAAAAAATACGCTCCAACCAGGGCCGGCTGTTTTATCCGGCGCTTCGCCCCCGGCGCTCCGCCGGGCTCCTGCTCGCCCTGTGGCTCCTTGCCGCCGCGGGAGGTTGCGCCTGCCGGCCGCGGGGAGGTGCCGGGACCGTATTGGTTCGCGACCCGCATTCCTTCTCGAGGCCGGGTGAGGCATTCGTTACCCATCTCACCCTGTTCCTGGATGTCGATTTTGACAGCAGGACGATCAAGGGAGAGGCCTCCTGGAGGATTCAGAACCTCTCCTGCTCCCGGGAGCTTCGCCTCGACACCCGGGGATTGACGATCCGCAGGGTCCAGCTCCTGGAGGAGGGGCGCGTGAGCGAAGGGCACTTCACGCTTGGGGAGGAGATGCCCCTCCTGGGACAGCCCCTGGTCATCGGGATCGAGCCTGGAACCGAGGAGGTGCTCATCGAGTACGAGACCACCGGAGAGGCGGATGCCCTGCAGTGGCTGGCTCCCCGGCAGACAGCCGGCAAGAGGCACCCGTTTCTCTTTACCCAGTCGCAGGCGATTCTGGCACGGACCTGGATTCCCTGCCCGGACCCCCCGGCGGTGAGGTTCACCTATACCGCCGCCGTCGAGGTCCCGGCACCCCTCACCGCGGTGATGAGCGCTGGCCGGGCCGCCAAGCCGGAGGCGCTTCCCGGCGGCAGGAAACGTTACCGCTTCGAGATGCCCCAGGCGGTTCCTTCCTACCTGATGGCGCTGGCAGTCGGCGAGCTCGGTTTCAGAGCACTTGGCGAGCGCTCCGGCGTCTACGCGGAGCCATCCGTACTCGAGAGCGCGGCCTGGGAATTCGCCGACACCGAGAAGATGATGCGGGCCTGCGAAGAGCTCTTCGGGCCTTATCGATGGGGCCGCTACGACATCCTGGTGCTGCCGCCGAGCTTTCCCTTTGGCGGGATGGAAAATCCCCGCCTCACCTTCGCCACCCCGACCATCCTGGCGGGAGATCGTTCGCTGGTCGCCCTCGTCGCCCACGAGCTGGCCCATTCCTGGTCGGGAAACCTCGTCACCAACGCCACCTGGGACGACTTCTGGCTCAACGAGGGCTTCACGGTCTATCTCGAGCACCGGATCATGGAGCGCCTCTACGGCAAGGCCTACGACGAGATGCTGGCTCGCCTGGGGCTCGATGAGCTCAGCAATACGATCGAGGAGCTCATCGAGGATCATCCGGAGGACACGCACCTGAAGCTCGACCTGGCCGGCCGCGATCCCGATGATGGGATGACGGATGTCGCCTACGAGAAGGGCTATCTCTTCCTGCGCATGCTGGAGGAAGCCTTCGGCCGCGAGCGCTGGGACGCGTTCCTGCGCGCCTATTTCGACAGGTTCTCCTTCCAGCCGATGACTACCGAAGGTTTCCTGGGTTTCCTGGACCGGGAGCTCCTGGAGGGGGACCGGGAGCTGGCCGAAAAATTGCGGCTCCATGCCTGGGTCTACGGTCCGGGCCTGCCGGATAACCTGCCCCGCGTGCGTTCGGAGGCGCTCGAGAAGGCGGCGGCGGCGGCGGGTTATTTCGCGGCGGGTGTGAGCGCTGCCGCCCTGAAGACCGACGGCTGGACCACGCATGAGTGGCTTCACTTCCTGCGTCATCTGCCGTCTCCGCTGGCCGTGGACCGGCTGGCCGACCTTGACCGGGCCTTCGGTCTCACCTCGTCGAAGAACTCGGAAATCCTCTGCCAGTGGTTCCTGGTGGCGCTTCCCGGCGGCTACAGCCCGGTGATGGAGCCGCTCGAGCGTTTCCTGGTTCGTGTCGGCAGGAGGAAGTTCCTCAGCCCGCTCTACAGGGAATTGGCGAAGACTCCGGGCGGCCTGAAGCGGGCGCGCGCGATCTACGCAAGGGCGCGGCCGGGCTATCACCCGGTGGCGATCGGGACCATCGATGGGATCCTCGGCTGGAAGGACTGAGCTTTCGCGCTCACCCGCCGTCGGGGCTGTCGCCTTCTTCCTCCCGAAGCCGGAGGTATTTTTCGAGATCCAGAACCTCCTTGAGCTCCTCGAAGCTCATCATCTCGTCCTTGCGGGGCCTGGAGCTTCCATCTCTCAGAAAGGTTTCCGCCAGCAGCTCGATGGCCCGGGCCGAGACCAGCAGAGTTTCGATCGGGGCGACCACGAACTTGAACCCCATTTCTTCGAGCTCCGCGGCTTCCAGCAGGGGGGTCTTTCCGAAGGAGAGCATGTTGGCGAACTTGGGGTATTCGACCCGGGCGGCTATCTCGGCGATTTCCGTTTTTGACTGTGGAGCCTCGATAAAGGCCACATCGGCTCCCGCGGAGCAGTAGCAGTTGATCCGTTCGATGGCGGAGTCGATTCCCTCGCTCTGGCGCGCGTCGGTCCTGGCGAAGATCACGAAGTCATCATCGCGGCGGGCACCGAGCGCGGCCTCGAGCTTGGCGACCATCTCGGCGGCCGGGATCACGGCGTTGCCATCGAAATGGCCGCAGCGCTTCGGGAAGACCTGGTCCTCGAGCAGGATTCCCGCGGCACCGGCGTCTTCGAATGCCCGGACGCATCGCTCGACCTCCGGCGGCCCTCCGTAGCCGGTGTCCCCATCGGCGATCAGGGGTATGGAGATTCGGCGGGCCATCCGCTCGACCGCCGCGGCCATTTCCTCCAGGTCCAGGAAGCCCAGGTCGGGCAGACCGCGGAGGCTGGCGCTGGCTCCGAAGCCGCCCAGGAAGACCGTCTCGAAGCCGGCGCGCTCGATCAATAGCGCGGTCAGGACATCATGGGCGCCCATCGAGCGGATGATCCCGGGCTCTTCAAGAAGGCGGCGGAGCCTTCGGGTCATCTTTTCCTTGTCGCTCATCACAGGGTCTCCAGCGTCGGTCATTCTCCCGTGCCCGCGTTATTGCGGGCGTGCTATGCTGTGCTCCGATTACAGTTTAACTTGGTTCGAGGAATGAGCAAATGTCCGGAATCGATCTCTTTCGCCTGGATGGAAAGGTGGCGCTTATCACCGGGGGCACCAAGGGCCTGGGCCGCAGCATGGCCGATGGCCTCGCCTCCGCCGGCGCTGACGTGGTTATCTGCAGCCGCAACGGGGAAGAGGCCGGGCGCGAGGCCGCCCTCCTGGGAGAATCAACGGGCAGGAAAACGCTCGGTTTGCGCTGCGATGTGACGGAACCCGAAGAGGTCGATGCTCTTGTAGAGGCCACCGTTTCACAGATGGGACGGCTTGACATCCTCGTCAACAACGCGGGGATCAATATCCGCAATCCGATCGAGGATCTGTCGCTGGAAGAGTTCGAGGAAGTGATGAGCGTCAACGTCCGTGGCCCCTGGCTCTGTTCGAGGGCGGTCATTCCCCACATGAGGGCGGGTGGTTACGGGCGCGTGATCAATATGGGCAGCACGCTGGGGGTGGTGGGTGTTCCGGGACGCACCCCCTACGCCTCGAGCAAGGGCGCCGTGGTGCAGATGACGCGCGTGCTGGCGCTCGAGTGGGCGACGGAGGGAATCACCGCCAACGCGATCTGTCCCGGGCCGTTTCTCACGCCGCTGAACGAGCCGATCCCAGGCAAGCCGGAAACCGTGCGTTTTATCCTCGGGGAGGTGCCGATGGCCCGGTGGGGGGAGCTGGGCGAGATCCAGGGGGTGGCAATTTTCCTGGCCAGCGAGGCATCGAGCTATGTCACCGGGGCCACCCTCTTCGTCGATGGCGGGTGGACCGCTCACTGAGGATGCCTGGGGGGCATAAAAAAAGAGGGGCGAAGCTCGAAGGCTCCGCCCCTCTTTCCTGTTCGGATTCCGCTGGAAGAATTACTTCTTCTTGGCGTTGCCGTACTTGCCGGACAATCCGAAGTCGTATTTGTAACGTTTGATGCCGAGCTTGGTGAACTCATGCGCATCGAACTTTTCGAAGGGAACAAAGGGCCGGGCCGCCATGCGCTCATGGACGACCTGGTCGACGAGCTTGACGCCTCCCTTGACGAAACCCTTGCTGCCGCGGGTGAAGTCCGAGGTGTTGTTCTTGACGTACTTGACGTCAAAGCCCTGCAGCTTGGCGCCTTCAACGAGGCCGTAGTTGTGGCCGTGGGCCTTCTGCAGGTGCATGTCGAGGAACTTCTCGTTACGGTCCGCATTCGAGATGCTCTTGTTGAAGGCGAGGTTGCCGAGCTTGACGGCGAATCCAGCCTGCGTGTAGAAGTCCTGGGCATTCCAGTAGCCGGGCAGGCAGTGCACCACGCGAGCATCAGGCGTCATGAAGTACATCTGGATGTTACGGCCGCCGGAACAGGTGTTGATGTTCTTGGCTGCATTGGTGGGCATGTGGGTATTGGATACGCCAGCATAGCTTCTCTTACCCTTGATGCTCTGCCAACCGGAGACGAACGCGGTGTTGATCTGATTAATGACCTTGTCGTTAGAGAGCGTCACGGCTCTCAGGGAATGGCCGGCGCTTCACAATCCGCCGTCGAGGTCACCGACGATATCGACCCAGAAGATCATCTTCTTTTGAGCCTGGGCCTTTTTCTTGAGCTCGTTGAGATCTTTGCTCCAATTGATCTTCGACATCATTTTGTCGACGTTCTGCTTTACCTGCTCTCCAGTAACCGTCTTGTAGGCGACATTCTGAGCATGGAGAACTCCTGTGGGCAGCAGCACCGCGACGGCTGCTACGGTCAGTTTCCTCAGCATTTCAAAGCTCCTTTCAAAAGGTTCCTGAAAAGTTCAGATAAAAGTTAGGGTCTTAAAAAGTGATGGATAC
>JAKUSY010000419.1 GCA_022451445.1 Planctomycetota bacterium | reverse complement strand
CATTTCATGGAATGCCGCGGCACGGAGTACCGTCGTTTCGGTGATGGCGACAGGGCCTGCCGCCTCGATCCCGGTCGTCTCCTCAGGCTCTGAACCGTCGAGAGTGTAGAGGATCGTGGCGTCCCTGGTCGAGGTTGAGAGTGAAAGACCGAACGAGTCTTCGTATACCCCTCCCTCAGCGTCCATTTCGACGGCAGAAACCAGGAAGCGGCGCCCTGCGGAATTGTCCTCTCCCGGTGTAGGCTCAGCAAACCACGCCGACGATTCCGAAAAGCGGGCTACAAGCCTGGGAGCGATCAGGAAATCCGGGTCGTCAGCCGAGGCCTTGAGTCCCTGGATCGCCAGGATATTGAATCCCCTTCGCAATTGCGCCGCTGGCGCCTCGATGACCCAGCGCGAAGTGGACAGCATCTCGGGAATAGAGCGATTTGCGGTGGCAGTCCCATCCCAGTCCCCATCGACCGCCGCGTTTGCGCGAGCGACTTCGAGGCCGTTGAGATACGCGATGAATCCATCGCCGTAGTTCATCTCCAGTAGCAGTGAGCCGATGGCGCCTGGATCGGAAACCTCGAAAGGAATGCGCAGAAAGGCGCTGGTTGAGCCGTTCTCCATCTCAGCTCCAATATCGGTTTCGATGAGGCTTTCAAGCGCCGAGCCGGCCAGCGACATTGGGGAGCCTCCCTCGGCGAGACCGGAGATGTCGTTCGCGGTCAAGGCCCGGTTCCACAGCGACACTTCGGCGATGCAGCCATCAAAAAAGAAACTGGGGCCTGACCTGAGGATGGCGCCGATCGACGTGCGGTCAAAAGCTATGGGACGCTTGGCGTAGCTGAAATCGGTCGCGTCCCGGTTCCCATCGATATAGAGAGCCGCGTTGCCGTCGAGATCCACCCAGGCCAGGTGATGCCACTCTCCGTCGAAGGCGATGCCTGTTGACTGCGTGTGTCCACGCAATTGAGAACCCCCGGCGTCACGGATGTAAATGTCCACGGTTCCTGTGCTGCCGCTGACATTGGTCCCGATATTGAAAACCGGCCTGTTGTTGCTGCCGGAACCTTCGGAAAAGACGCGCCGGTCCGCTTGCGGACCTCCGCGAACCCAGAGCGAGACCGAGAAGGCATCGTGCTGGAAGATCGGAAGGGAGTCGTTTTGAGCAACGCGAACGTACTGGCTCGAACCATCGAGACAAAGGGACGCGCCCTCGATGGGACCATCGCTGAATTGCGCCGGGCCGGGTCCCTGGAAGGCGCCCTCGTTGTTGCCGGCAAAGTCGTCGAAACTTCCATCGAGGGGCCAGTAGCCGACGAGACCGGCGGGAGGCCCGGGATTATCCGATCGGGTGAAGCCTACGGCAGCCGATGAATCAACCCAGGTGGCGGGCATGTCGAAATCAACCAGAGCCCAGGAAGCGCCCGGCGCTTCATCGGGAACAAGCAACCAGGCGCCAGACTGGCCATCGATGAGAGGGATCGATGCCCTGCCGAGACCGTAGGATGTTCCCAGTTGCTGCTGTGGATAGACGGGCGCATAGGAATGCACGATGGTTCGCCCGTCCGGAGCAACCAATGCGAGGGCTTCACCGTCCGCATCGAGCCGGAAATTCGTGTGCAGTTCCGGGGAAACCCGGTCTTTCCCTGAAGCGAACACGACGAGGTGCTGATGCGGCTGGATCGACACCGCCGGAAACTCCCAGCGCGTGAGTTCTTCCAGGCTGTCGGTGAGATACCAGCCCTCGAGGTCGAGCGTATCCAGTCCATCGTTGCGGATTTCTATCCAATCGCTTGCGTCCCCATCTCCATCCAGAAGCCCGCCTCGACTCGAAGCAAGGAACTCGCTGATGACGGGCTCCGAAACGGCTTTTATCGGGCACAGCAGGAGGAGCGAGGCAATACCGAAAATCGTCAAGCTGCTGCGAAAGGTGAGGTGGATTCGCGAACCCGGGATCGATTCCATGACCTGTTCAACTGTAGCAGCCCACCGGGGAATGGCAACCTGTAAGGAAACCGCTGTAACCGGAATCCGTTTACACACTGAACACTGCTACATAGCGCGAAAGAAGGGACAAAAGTCCCCGCCCGGATTCAGCAATAGCAACCGCACTCGTTGGCAGGCCATGACCAGGTCACCCCAAATGGTGTATTTTTTTGCGACTTTTTCAGGCCCAGATCCACCCCTGAAATTCACGCATCAACTACGCATCAACGAGGCGTTTCCGGCCGATGCCAAAAAAGAGGCTCCTGCACAACTCGTTGTCGCACAGGAGCTTTCGTGGTCGGGGCGACAGGATTCGAACCTACGACCTTCTGACCCCCAGTCAGACGCTCTGCCAGGCTGAGCTACGCCCCGTCAAATCCGCAGCCGGCTCCCGTGAGCCGTGGTGCCCATGCAATCCGAAGACTACACGACCGTCAGGCAGCCCCGGAAGCAGGCCACGAAGCGGGAAGTATACGGTATCGGGAGGGTTTACAAAAGAATTTTGAGCTTCCCGGAGCATTCATCTCCTGCCCGCTTGCTTCAGGGCCTGCTGCACGCCATCATCTGCGTGTGCAACCTCTCAACCGGACCCCATCAAGACCTTCCATCCTCCTGCTGATGGCCCTGCTGGCGCCTCCTCTCGCCCTGCCCTGCGGCATCACATGGAGTGAAGAGGTCTTTGTCGATGTCGCGAAAACCACCGGCCTGGATATCCGCCACATCAACGGCGCCCGGGGAGCCAAGCTGCTGCCCGAGACCATCAACGGAGGCGCCGGCTGGCTTGATTACGACGGAGACGGACGCCTCGATCTCTACCTCGTGCAGGGACATGGCGACTCCAGCAAGGCCTACGCCCCGGGCGATACCGGCAACCGCTTGCTGCGAAACACCGGCGCCGGACGGTTCACCGACGTAACGGACCAGGCGGGAGTAGGCGATCGAAACTACGGCTCGGCGCTGGCCGTCGGCGACATCGACAACGACGGCGACCAGGACCTCTACGTCACCAACTTCGGCCGCAACACCCTCTACGTCAACAACGGCAACGGCACCTTTCACAACGCCACAGCGGCCGCCGGGGTCGGAACGCCGTTCTGGAGCTCGAGCGCCTGCTTCGCCGACATCAACGGCGACGGCCTCCTCGACCTCTACGTGGCCAACTACCTGCTCTACGACCCCAGGCTCCACAAGGCATGCACAGGCAATAAGAAAAGAACTCCCTCCTACTGCCACCCGAATAAATACGATGGGGCTCCTGACTCGCTCTACCTCAATCGCGGCGGCGGACGCTTTGAGGATATTTCCCGACAGGCAGGAATCGCTGTCCGGGGTCGAATCCTCGCCAAGGGACTCGGCGTGCTGCCGACCGATTTTGACTCTGACGGGGACATCGACATCCTGGTCGCCAACGACTCGGTACCGAACTTTCTGTGGCGCAATCTCGGCGGAAACCGCTTCGAGGACGCGGCGCTCGAGGCAGGGGTGGCGCTCAATACCACCGGCAGCCCGGAGGCCTGCATGGGTGTAGATGGAGGCGACGTCAACGGCGACGGCCTGCAAGACTACATCCTGACCAACTTCTCCGAGGAGACCGACACTCTCTTCTTCGGTGAAGGAGACGGCTTCTTCAACGACAACCCC
>JAKUSY010000418.1 GCA_022451445.1 Planctomycetota bacterium | reverse complement strand
GTCCGGGCGGTAGACGGTGACCAACAGGTGTGCCTCCGTTCCCCAGGAGGCCTGCGGCTGCAGGGTGATGTTGGTGCCTCCCATGGTGACCTCGATATTACGCGTCTCGACAACCCGGTCTGTGGCCACCACCAGCTGGGCCCAGCCGTCGAAGGGCGGCTCGATGTGCAGCTGAACCTCTTCTCCGGGTTCGAGCATCGCCCTCTCCAGTGCCAGTTTGACGTTGTCCGGAGTGGCACTCTGCTTGCCGACGTTACCCCACCAGCCGACATGGAAGCGCAGGGAGGTGAGGGAGCCGGAGCCCGGGTCGGTGACCTCGACCCGGTAGTGGCCCCACTCCAGCCCGTTGAAGGAGAAGGTGTTGATCCCGCCGCTGCCGGTGGTCAGCGTGCCCCCCTCGACGGTGGCAACGTCAAAGCGAGATATCTCGAAGCGCCATCTGCCGAGGTGGTACCAGTGGTAGTCCCACTCCTCTTTAACCAGGACATACTCGAGGGTGTGCGCGGGCAGCGCGATTCCCGCCTTGTTGACGCTGACCAGCTCGAAGCCGGCGCTGCCTCCGCTTGGAAAACTGATCCTCTCTGCTGTTGAATCCTCATCATTGCGGGGGCGGATTCCGCTCCACACTGGCTGTGTGCCGATCAGCCGTGTCTCCAGCCGGCGGGCAATACGGCCGCCCGGCTCGACGATTCCACCGTGAAAGGCAATGCGCACGGGGACTGTGGGCAGCTGGTCCTGGAAAATCTTCCGGGTGACCCCGCTCTCTAGGGTGATGCGGGCTCTGCCGGTCTGGTCGGTGGGGGAGGAGTCGATCTGCCCCCGCTGGGCGGTGAATTGGTGATCCTCTTCACCGAAACGGAACTTCTTCCACTGGCTGAAGGGGGAGCGGTCGGCCTTGATGGTGTAGCCCGCTTCGGTGGGCAGGTTGGCCGCCGGCGCACCATAGAGGTAATCCCCTCCGAGCTCGATCTGGGTGGCGGAACGATAATCGATCACCCCTTGGGGGACGGTCATGGTTACTTTGATATTGGTTGGAACGTAGTCCTCGACCAGGAAGCTGATCTCACCCAGAGGCTTTTTGTTCGGATCGAGATAGAGTTTTACCCGCCACTCGCCAGTGCGTGCGGAGGCAGCGATCTTCTTGCTGTAGGTCAGCGCACCGACAGACTCGCTGGTGATCACCTGCTCATCAGCGATGATGCCATCCGGGCGGATCAGGGTCAGGGTTAGGGGCACGGCGCCGGGGGAGGCCATCTTGCGGTTGCGCACCAGTGCGGTGAGGTTGAAGGTCTCGCCGGGACGGTAGACCCCCCGCTCTAGGTAGAGGTAGGCGGAGAGCAGCCTGGGGTAGGTTGATCCAGCGACATCACGGTCGCTCAGGTCGAGGGGTTTGCGGGTGAGATCGAGCAGTGCAAACTGGTAGCCGGGCTTGCCCTCCTCGCCGCTGTAGGCATAGAGGGCGGTGGGTGTGCGTCCGCCGCTGCCGCCCATGAGGGGGGCCGGGAATGAGGCGTGGCCGTCGGCATCAGTACTGGTGCTGCCGAGGATGTCGAAGTTTCGTGCCATCAGCTCTACCCGAACTCCGGCCTGCGGGGCGCCGCTCTGGTAGGAACGCGCGAACAGATTGAGCCCCTCGCTGTGATGGTATGAGGTCAGAGCCAGATCGGTCAGCACCACGAACTGGGTAGGGCGGTTTTTGTAGCGCTTGTTTTGCGCTTTAACATCGGCTTCGGCCACGAGGATGTAGGCTGCTGCCTCGCGTCGGCCGATTAGCTCGTCCAGGTTGATCTGAACCTGCTCGCCCTTGTTTTTTTCGAACTCCAGCTGGAACGACTGACTGCCAAGAAGCTCCCCATCGTTGAACAGTCGGTCATCCATCTCATGGCGGTCGACCGGTCGGTTGAAGCGGCCGTACCGAAGGTATTGGTTCACCATGGCTGGATTGATGCGGTAGGCATGGATTGTGAACTCTCCGGTGTTGATCACTTTGAGGGATACCGTCTGGGTCGATTCGGTGGGCAGGATGTAGCCGTTGTCAATGAAGCTGATGGAGGCTTCGCGGTGATCTACCCAGACGTAACGCCTAATCATCTCGGTAATGGGTGGGCCGCTCCTCAACGGCAGGCCGGGTAGAAAATGGACCTCATAGTCCCGCCCATTCCTGAGGGCGGTGACGCAAAGCTGCTCCTTGTTTGTCACGGTCGCCGTGGTGATGCGCAGTTGTTCGTTATCTGAATCACTCACATCAGTTTTGTCGAACACCTCTATATAGTCGTTGTAGTTGAAGCCGTTGCTGAGCAGGGGCTGGGACCACTTGAAGCAGGCACGCGGCGAGTGGTGCTCCGGGATGACCGATATCTCGACAATTCGGGGTGGTTGGTGCACGGCGAAGCTGTTGCCCGTGAGGGAAAAAACCAGAAAAGTAGCAAGCAGGAGTCGAAAACTATTTTGTGTTGGCATTATGAGCAGTTTCGCTGGTGGTGAAGGTGTGAGACGTTCCCGAACCGGCTGTATAGGACGCTGCGCAAAGCAGAGAACCCGGCGCCTTGTCGTAAATTATTTTGGCCTTGGCCCGTATCCTTAATCTCACTGGTAACAATCCGTTCATCGATCTTCTTGTTAGCGCAGTAAGGTGCCGACATGGCACGGGGCTGCAAGACTCGTGGTACTTGGACAGAACAGCCGGACTTCAGATCAACTGGACGAGAGTCCTGTAGGAATTCTCTCTTCAAGCTCACCTTCACAAAGCTTACAGACAGCTCTGCGACCGTATCGGATACTTCGCCTTCGGAATTTGAGAATGTGTTTTAGTTGTTGACAGATGTTGCACTGATGGATGTACCAGGAGCGGTTTGACACACGCTTTTGTCTCATGGTGAATTCCTCTACAAAAAAAAGACCGGCCCAAAAGAGGGCCGGTCATTGAGTGGGGGAGGATAAAGAGCAACATCACAGCTAAACTGCATCAAATGCATGGTCAAACGCTGTATTCTTTGTGGCGTTGTGCAGGAAGATTAGTGGCAATCACGGGGTAGACGTTGGGAGATGGTCCGCTCAGCCGGTCCGTCTCGGTGCCTGCCGGCGGGTCCAGGCCTGTGAATATCGTTTTCTCGGAGTATCTCTATTGTCTTCTTCTGCAAAGGCACATAGGTGAATAAGCCGACCACGCGCCTCGAGGCCACCGCCAGCGATTTCCTTCGTTTCAAGGCGCAGGTCTTCGCCCTCGCCAATAGCTGGGTAGCTCGCTGGCGTGGCATTGCTTACCGAGTTCATAAAGTCCTGTGCTGCGTCCTTTGATGTTACGGCAGCAACGTTTTCCACTTCACGCAGTGCATCCATCGCGTGGCTGCGGATGAGCTTGGGCAATAGCCGGCTCAAGGTTTGAGGATGATCGAAAAGATCAAGCCCAACTATACGGTTATTCAGTGCAAATACAGCGCCAATCTGGTCCTTCGTAGCAGGGAGTGCCTGGACGAATTCATCCAGTGATCCACGACGCTGTTCATAACTATCCCACATCGCCCTGGTTGGTGATTCCGTTCCTATATCGTAGTTCAGATCCTCAATTTCAGACCACACCTCGGCTTGGCTGGAACGGCGACCACCTACTGCTCTC
>JAKUSY010000417.1 GCA_022451445.1 Planctomycetota bacterium | reverse complement strand
CACAACAATCGCAAGGAACTACCGCCGGCGAATCGGAAGGCTCCGAAGCTTCCGATTAACTGGCTGCCGGTGCATCCCTTCCATCACGGCCATCCCCGCCTGCGCGACGAGGTCAGCGTACCGGGTGTCTGGGAGCGCCGCGATGAGATCACGATTCGCAACGAGATCGGCCGCCAGTTCGCCTGCGGCGAGAACATCGATATCCAGGTCGGCCGCGTACTGAAGAAACTCAAGGCTATGGGCGAGCTCGATAACACCTACATCTTCTACACATCAGACCACGGCATGGCCATCGGCCGCCACGGCCTGCAGGGCAAGCAGAACCTCTACGAGCACACCTGGCGCGTGCCGCTCTTCGTCAAGGGACCGGGCATCAAGCCCGGCAGCAGGGTCACCGGCAATGTCTATCTCCTCGATGTGCTCGCCACCCTGGGCGATCTCGCCGGCATCAAGGCACCGCCCGACAACGAGGGCGCCAGCTTCAAGCCGGTCCTGATGGGAAAGAAGGACAAGACCCGCGAGGTGCTCTACGGAGCCTACTGCGGCGGCACCAAGCCCGGCATGCGCTGCGTCAAGAAGGGCGACTGGAAGCTCATCAAGTACGACGTCATGGACGGCAAGGTGCGCGAGACACAGCTCTTCAACCTGGAGGACAATCCACACGAATTTCTCTCACAGCACCAGGACAGCAAGGTCTCCACGCTGACGGGGGCCGACCCCGGGTCGAAGCAGGTGAACCTTGTCGGCGATCCGGCCCACGCCGCGAAGCTGAAGGAGATGGAGGCGCTGCTTCAGTCTGAGATGAAGCGCCTCGGCGATCCCCATCGCCTCTGGGACCAGGAATAGCTCACGGCGTTATTTTTTTCAGCAGGCCGCTCATCTCATCGGCCAGGGCGTCTCCGAAGCGGACGAAGAACTTGCCGCTGCCCATGTAGTGGTAGGGGCGGTCGCTGCCGATGAGCGAGAACTCGTGCAGGTGCTTGACCCATCCCTTCTTGAAGAGATCGTAGGCGTCGACGGCGTAGTAGAGGTAGCTGTCGACCGAGGCGACGTTGCCCTTGAACTCGGGCGCCTTCGCCGCCTCGCGCTGGGCGACGGAGACCTTGTTCTCGGCGACCTTCTCCTTGTAGATACTCGTTCCCATGACGCCGATGACGAAGGGCATCTTCGGGGTCTTGTACTCTTTGCGCACGTCCTTGATGAAGTGGATCATGTTGCCCTTGTAGTTGTCGCGGAAGGCGTCTGAGAACTGGTCGTTGAAGCCCTGGAACCAGACGAAGCCCGCCATCTCGTGGCCCGCCTTGGCGTCGTATTCGGGATGGTGCTTGCCGAGGTCCTTGAGGACGGCGTGGACGGCCTCGTTCATCATCCGGTAGTTGAGCCCGGCGTTCTTGCTGATCTGCTCGGCCTTGCCGCCGGTCTTTTCCTTTTCGTTGAGCTCGTAGGGTCCGGCGGAGGGGGGACGGAAGTTGTAGTTGATCGATTTGCCGCCCCAGGAGGTCTTGATGATCAGGATCGGGGCGTCGAGCTTCTTCTCGAGCGAGAGACCGAAGCCCAGCTCGGGGCCGATCCGGTCCTTGCTGGAACCGAAGCCGACGGTGAGCGGACCCGACCTGCGGTGGCCATCGGCGATCGAGGTGATGTAGACACGTTTGGAGACCCTGAAGGAATCCATGATCTTCTTCGTACGGGCATCGAAATTCACCTGTAGCTTCGCCACCTCTCCCTTGGCCGCGGCAATCTTGTCATCGCCGGTGATCTTCTTTTCGCGCAGGTCCTTGTTGATCTGGTCGCGCTGGAGCCGGACGCCGACCTGGGTCCTGGCATCACCAACAGCGATAGAGCCTTTCTTGAAGACGAGATCCCGCACCCGCTCGATGCCGGCCTCCTTCGCCGTCAGGAGCGCCGGCAGGGTGATGTAGCTGGCGTGCCCGACCATGTTCGACTGTCCGGCGAGGATAAAGACCTGGAGCTTCTTCGCGGCGGGCTCTGTCGCCTGCGAGAAAGTGACGCAGAGTGAGAGGATGAGCGCGACAGAGAACCAGGTAGACACAGTTTTCTTCAGCATTGTTTTCTCCGGATGTTGATTAGACCGTAGGTTGTCACGAGGCAATGATGATGCCTTGAATCGAAGGAGTCTTCAAGTCCACGCTGAGAAGGACTCTTGCTCTCAGGTGGTGATGAGGCGGCGACCCTTGCTACAATGCGGTCGTTGTCTGAAACCTGTCCCTCTTCGGGGCGGCCTGGAAACGAGAACGAGAGAACCGACTCATGAAGCTCAAGCTGTTTTTTGTCGCGTTGGCCATCAGCCTGCCGGTCTTCTGCCTTGAGGTCCGGGGGGAAGCCACCGCAAAACGCCGTCCCAACATCGTCTTTATCCTCGCCGATGACCTCGGCTGGCGCGATCTCAGCAACGAGGGCTCGACCTTCTACGAGAGCCCCAACCTTGATCGCCTCGCCAAGGAGGGCATGAAGTTCACCCGCGGCTACGCCACCTGCCAGGTGTGCAGCCCCTCGCGCGCCAGCATCCTCACCGGCAAGTACCCACCGAACCACGGCATCACGACCTGGATCGGCGAGCGCTCGGGCGCCTCGTGGCGCGGCACCCGCCGCCAGGACAGCCACCTGCCGGCGGCGTACGAGCGCAACCTGCGCGCTTCTGAGCACACCCTCGCCGAGGTCCTGCGCGATGCGGGCTATAAGACCTTCTTCGCCGGCAAGTGGCACCTCGGCAGCAAGGGCTCCTGGCCGACCGATCACGGCTTCGACATCAACAAGGGCGGCTGGGACGTCGGCAGCCCGCGCGGCGGCTTCTTCTCGCCCTGGCAGAATCCGAACCTCAAGCCCGGAAAGCCCGGGGAATCACTCACCCTGCGCCTCGGGCGCGAGACGGCCGCCTTCATCGAGGCCAACAAGGACAAGCCCTTCCTCGCCTACCTGTCGTTCTACACCGTGCACGCGCCGATCCAGACCACCCCTAAGCTGTGGAAGAAGTACCGAGACAAGGCCCAGGCCGCCGGGCCGGCGAAGGAGCGCTTCATCTTCGACCGCCGCCTGTGCGTCCGGCAGGTGCAGGACTGTCCGATCTACGCCGGTATGATCGAGGCGATGGACGAAGCGGTGGGGATCGTGCTCAGGAAGCTCGATGAGCTCAAGCTCGCCGACAACACCATCGTCTGCTTCACCTCCGACAACGGCGGCGTCTCATCCGGCGACGCCTACGCCACCGGCAACCTGCCGCTACGAGGCGGCAAGGGGCGCCAGTGGGAGGGCGGCATTCGCGAGCCCTTCTACATCAGGGCCCCCGGCACCACGAAGGCCGGGTCGAAGAGCGCCGTGCCGGTCAACGGCATCGACTGGTACCCGACCCTGCTCGAATTGGCGGGGGTCAAGGTTCCGAAGGAGCAGGCGGTCGACGGCGTGAGCCTCGTGCCGCTGCTGAAGGGCGGCAAGATCGCCGCCCGTCCGCTTTTCTGGCATTACCCGCACTACGGCAACCAGGGTGGCGAGCCCTCCTCGATCATCACCGAGGATGACTGGAAGCTGATCTACTACCACGAGGATGGGCGCAACGAGCTCTACCACATTGCTGAGGACATCGGCGAACAGAGGGATCTTG
>JAKUSY010000416.1 GCA_022451445.1 Planctomycetota bacterium | reverse complement strand
GCTCGTTCACACTGCGCGCTCCATGCAGGCGTTCGACATCTCCACCGGCAAGCAGCTCTGGGTGGCTGTCTGCGCGACGACCGCGACCAGCACACCTGTCCTTGCCGGCAACGAGGTGATCGTCGCGGCGTGGAACAAGATGGGAGAGCCGGCGCTGCGGCCTGAATTTCCGGACTTTAAAAAACTGGTCGCCGATCATGACAGGGACAGCGACAAGCGGATCAGTCGTGACGAGTTCCCGAAGTTGTGGATCTTTCATCGTCCCGAGGGCGCGGAGGCGCCTCAAAACGGCGCCACCATCCGCTTTGAGCGGGTTGACAAGAACAGGGACCGCGAGATTGATGGGGGCGAGTGGTCCGCCCAGCTTCGCGGCCTGGAAAAATTCCGCGCCGGCTACAAGACCCACGGCATGCTGGCTATTGCGCTCGACAGCAAGGGGCTGGTCGAGGCCGGGCAGATCCGTACCCTGGAAAAACAGGGCATCCCGGAGGTGCCATCCCCGCTTTGCGACGGAACCTACGTCTATTTCGTCAAGAACGGCGGCGTGCTCACCTGCCTCGAGCTGAAGACGGGAAAGAGGGTCTACCGTATGCGGACACGTGGCCGCGGGACTCATTACGCATCCCCGCTCATTGCCGGTGGCCGGCTCTTCACCACGGCCGGTGATGGGCGGATCTCGGTCCTGACGCTCGGGCCGAAACCCGAGATCCTGGCGGTCAATGAGATGCGGGAGCGCGTCTATGCGACCCCGGCGATCTCCGGTGGCGTGCTCTACGTGCGGACGCACTCGTCGTTGTTCGCGTTTGGAGAAAAATAGAGAACAGACTGGCGACGGGGGTTCTTGCCTGTTCCTCGGGTGTTGGTCTATGATGCCCGGGTCAACTAAACGGAGGATCTGGAATTAATATGAAGCTCTCAATTCGCGTACTTGCTGTTCTCGCCGTCCTATCATCGACTCTCAATATTCAGGCTGAGCGCCTTGTGCTCGTTGGCGCCTCGTACGGTAAGAACATTCTCGCCATCACCGATGCCAAGGGTGACGTGGTCTGGTCGCACAAAACCGCAGGTCCACGGCGCGGTCATACCGGCCATCACGATGTTCACCTGCTGGCCAACGGCAACATCCTCTTTCACGACACCTGGACTACGCTGAAGGAGATCACCCTCGATAAGGAGGTGGTGTGGACCTACGATTCAGCCACCATGAACGGCAATAAGGGCAAGCGAGTTGATGTTCACGCCTTTGCCCGCCTGGCCAACGGCAATACCATGATCGTTGAGAGTAGCGTGGGGCGCGTGATCGAGGTGGACAAGGACCGCAAGCTCGTCCGGGAGTTTCCGCTCAAGCCCGGCGGAACGAAAAGCACCCGCTGGGCGCGCCACACGCCCGAGGGTAATCTCCTCGTCTGTTCCGAGAACCCCGGCGTGGTTACCGAGTACAACAGCAAGGGCGAGGTGGTCTGGGATTACCTCATCAAGACCCGCGTCTATGGCGCCATTCGCCTGAAAAGCGGAAACACCCTGATCGCCTCCGGCGGCGGCAAAAGCGTGGTCGAGGTCTCACCCGACAAGAAGGTCGTCTGGGAGGTCAAGGGCAAGGTGCCCGGCACCGAGATCGGCCTGGGCTGGATGACCTGCCTTCAGGAGCTCGAGAACGGTAATCGCATCGTCGGCAATTGCCATGCCGGTGACAAGAACCCGCAGATCTTCGAGATCACCCGCGACAAGAAGGTGGTCTGGGAATTTGACGAGTGGGAACTGGTAGGCAATGGTCTCGCATGCTGGCAGGTCCTCACCGACGAGCAGTCGGCGCTTGTGCGCAGAAAGCTCGCGAACCTGAAGAAGTAGGCTTTTCCGGGGCCCGGTTAATTCCTGCGGTCTCGATGTAATTCCAGGTGAGGAACTCTGGTTTGACTCGGCTATTTAACCTCCATGTTTATTTGAAGCGTTGGAAGCTGGTCCAGCTTGTTTTCCTGGCGGTCTGCGCCCAGCCGGCGCGGGCGCAGGAGGGGACGGGGCCGGTGGAACTCCAGCTTGAAAGGCTGGGGGCTATCGAGGGGACGGCTGAGTGGGACTGGTGGCAGGCGCGGACAGCCTATGTTCCAGGCGTGAAAAAGCGGTGGGTCACCACCATGTCGGAGACGGGGAAAACAGGTACCCACGATTTTCATGATATCTACCAGTCAGACAGCTTCGATGAAGGCAGGACCTGGAGCCGTCCCGCTCGCATCTCGACGCTGAGACGCAGGAAGGAGCCGGATGGTTATGAGGTCGCTCCCGGCGATCTCTGGCCCGGGTGGCACTCAAAAAGCGGTCGAGTCCTGGCGACTGGAAAGACCTTTAATTTCGCTGATGGGAAGCGTGAGGTCGCTTTGAGGGAGAGGGTGTCCTACGCCGTGATGGATCCGAAGACGGGGGGCTGGCGGCCCCTTCGATTTATGGTCATGCACGAAAAAGCACATGGAGGCCACACGATCACCGGCGCCAACGCCGGCAACACCCAGCGAGTCGATCTTCTCGGCGGGGATATCCTGCTGCCGGTTCGTTACTGGCGGAATCCGAAAAAATACAATTTCACCAGCGTGGTGGCGCGGTGTGCGTTTGATGGCAAGACGCTTACCTACAAGGAGCACGGATCTGAGCTGAACGTTCCCCGGGGAAGAGGTCTTTACGAGCCGTCATTAACCAGCTTTGGTGGGCAATATTTCCTCACCCTGCGGGCCGATCATTCCGGTTACGTCACACGGGGTAAGGATGGGCTTCACTTTGAACCGGTTCGGGAGTGGCTGTTTGATGATGGAAAGCCGCTGGGCAGTTACAACACGCAGCAGCACTGGGTTACGGTCGGAGGGGGACTCTTTCTTGTATATACCCGCAGGGGCGCTGGCAATGATCACATGTGTGGACACCGCGCCCCGCTTTTTATCGCCCGGGTCCACCCCGGGACTCTCCGGGTCATCAGGGAGACGGAGCGTATCCTGATTCCGGAAAACCAGGCTACCCTGGGGAATTCCGGCATTTGCCGCATCAGCGACAAAGAGAGTTGGGTGACCTGCGGCGAAGGTCTTTTGCGGATGGGGAAGCGGAAGGGGCAGCGCAACAAGGTTCTGTTTGTGCGAATCCTGGCCGGAGATGGCCAGGCACAGGTTCCCAGTGTCGCTGAGATCTACTGGCCGGGTTGGCTCGGCCCGAAGCGCGATGGATGGGTGGAAGGTTTTCAGGCGCCGAAGAGTTGGCCGAGGAAGCTGAAACGTGGTTGGCGGGTCAAGGTTGGAGAGGGCTACGGATCACCCCTGGTTGCCGATGGGCGCGTCTGGCAGCATGCGCGCCAGGGGGAGGAGGAGGCCGTCTGGTGTTTTGACCTCGAGACCGGGGTCCTCAAGTGGCGAAAGAGCTATCCGGCCCCCTTCAAGATCGGCGGGGGCGGGGAGCGTCACGGCAAGGGTCCGAAGTCCTGCCCGGTACTGGCCGATGGCCGGCTCTTTACCCTGAGTATTTCAGGAATCCTGACTGCCTGGGATTCGGCTTCTGGAAAGCAGCTCTGGCGTCGTGATTACAGGAATCGGTTCAAGAAATCTCACCCTTATTGGGGGACGGCGACCTCGCCGCTGGTGGATGG
>JAKUSY010000415.1 GCA_022451445.1 Planctomycetota bacterium | reverse complement strand
GACACGGTAAACGTCACCTCCGACGAATCGCTTCCGACCGGCAACGCGACGATCATCGTCGACTCCGAAGGAGAGAACCGGATCGTCCTGATCGCCGGAGCCAACGACGCCCTGCGACCTGGCCTTGTCGACGCGGCCCTCGACGCGGAGAGCTCCTGCGATGCGATCCTGCTGCAGCTTGAAATCCCCCTGCGAACCGTCTACCACGCGATCTCCACGGGAGCCGCCCGAGGCATCCCGGTGATCCTCGATGCCGGCCCGCCGAGAGCGGTGCCGCTGGAAAAGCTTCGCGGTGTCACCGTGCTCTCGCCGAACGAGAGCGAGACCGAGGCCCTGACCGGTATTCGCCCCGGGGATCTCGACTCCGCCGGCAAGGCGGCCGCGCTGCTGGAGGAATCGACCGGAGCGAACGAGGTGGTCCTCAAGCTCGGCGAGCGCGGCGCGCTCTTCAAGGACAACGGCAGGTACGAGCTCGTCGAGGCGCACCAGGTAGAGGTCGTGGACACCACCGCGGCCGGCGACAGCTTCACCGCGGCGCTGGCGCTCGAACACTCCCGTGGCGCCGGGATCGCAAAGGCCGTCAGGAGAGCCCTGGCCGCGGGGGCGCTTGCCGTTACCCGGCTCGGAGCGCAGCCATCTCTTCCCACGGCTGAGGAGGTCGACAGGCTGCAGGGGATAACCCCTTGACCACGGATGCCCTGTTCAAACATATCGAGCTGCTCCAGGGCGCCAGGCCCTGGGGACGAGTCCTCGACGCCGGCACGGGAAGCGCCTCCCTGCGCTGGATCACCGGTCTCAACACCATGAGCTGGACCGCCGTCACAGCCGATCCACAGCGCGCCCGAAAGCTGAGGAATGAGTTCAGCGACTCACAGCGCGACAGCGACCGGATTCTCGCCGGAAACTGGAGCGACCCGCTGCTGCTGGGGGGGGAGACCTTCGACGTGGTGCTGGCGGACTACCTCATCGGCTCGATGGACCGCTTCTCTCCGTACTTCCAATACAGGTTCCTGCGCAGGCTTCGCCCTCACGTCGCAACGCGTCTCTACCTCGTTGGACTGGAGCCCTACCGTGAAGCGGGTGATGACGCGGGTGGACGCCTGGTGCTGGAAATAGCCAACCTGCGGGATGCCTGCATCCTCCACGCCGGGCATCGGTGCCACAGGGAATACCCGTCCGACTGGGTCATCGGAGAGCTGGAGAGCTCCGGCTTCTCCGTGGAAGAAGAGAAGCGATTCCCTATCATCTACGGCACAAAGTTTATCAACGAACAGCTCGATGTATGCCGCAGGAAGCTCGAATTCATAGAAAACCAGGAGCTCGTGGGCGGCCTGCGAAGCCGCATCGACAAGCTCAGGGAGGAGGCCCTCGCCTTTTACGACGTTCACCGGGGTATTCGATTCGGATACTATTACGTCATCTCGGCCCGGCCCGTTTAAAACCGGGAAGAGAAAACCAGGACCGCCCACCGACAGGAGGACCCTACAGATGACATCTCCCGGCACCTACAGGCTGCTTGCCGACATCGTGCTGGTCATCCACTTCGCCTTTGTCGCCTTCGTGGTGATCGGCCTGCTCATTACCTGGCTGGGCTATTTCCTGAGCTGGGCTTTCGTCAGGAACTTCTACTTCCGCGCGATTCATATCCTGTCTATGGCTGTTGTCCTGCTGGAGACCGTCTTCGGGATCGTCTGTCCCCTGACCGATTGGGAGATCCAACTTCGAAAGCTCGGCGGCCAGGTCGTCTACGGAGACCAGACCTTCATGCAGTACTGGATCCACAAGATCATGTTCTTCCAGCTGGAGCCGGCTATCTTCACGATCATCTACTCCTCTTTTTTCACGGTTCTCGTGCTGAGTTTCATCTTCGTGCGCCCGAGACTACCCGGCTGGCTCGCCCGGAAAAACGACCCTGGAACGGGAAGGATGGAAGCCGCCGCCAACCCAGACAAACCGGAGACCGAAAATGATCCACGTGATAGCCGAGATTGACATCAACGAGGGCCGGCGGGAGGCCTTCCTGCGGGAATTCAACGAGGTGGTGCCCCTGGTGCTCGATGAGGATGGATGCATCGAGTACGGCGCGACCATCGATGCCAGCACGGAGTTGGAGAGACAAGCTCCCCTGAGAAAAGATACCGTCACCATCGTCGAGCAGTGGTCCGGCATCGAGGCCCTGCAGGCCCACCTTGACTCCGGACACATGGCCGCTTATCGCGAGCGAGTGAAAAACCATGTCGCGGGCGCGACCCTGAGAATACTCGAGCCCGCCTGATTCAGTCGCTGTTCTCAGGCAGCCCCTCGTACCAGCAGAGGTCTTTTACAGGCTCGAGTATCGCCCTCACCTCGCCGAGCAGCTCTTCATCGAGAGGCTCCTCGATCCACCGACAATTCCTGCGGATGTTCTCCGGGTCGGCACTTCCAACTATGCAGCTGGCCAGGCGCTCTTCACCAGCCGCGAACTGCAATGCCAGCTTCGAGATGTTCGACCCGCGACCCTCGCAATGTTTCGCCGCTCTCGCGCAGGCTCTCTTCAGCGCAGCGGAAGCGGGATGCCAGCCGGGCGGTCCGCGATGGGACAGCAGCCCCATCGAAAGCGGAGAGGCGGTGAGCACACCGATACCGCGCTCCTCGAGTTCCGGCAGGATGCGCAGCAGGGACGTATCATTGAGACAATACCGCGAGTAGGAGAGAACTGTGTCGACCGCCGCCCTCTCCGCCACCCGCAGAAAGGCCCCCACCGGCAGCCCCGTGATGCCCACATGGCCCACCTTGCCGCCCTGCTGAAGCTCCCGCAGCGCGGGCAGGGTCTCATCGATGACGGTATCGAGTGGCACGAACTCGATATCGTGGCATTGGATCAGGTCGATATAGTCGATCCCCAGGCGCCCGAGGCTCTCCTCCACGGACTCGATCACCCGCCCACGGGAGAAGTCAAAATCGCGCGCTCCATAGCGCCCGACCTTGGTCGCGAGGTAATAGCTCCCCCTCTCGACCCCCCGCAGGGCCTTCCCAAGCACGGTCTCCGCCCTTGTCTGGCCGTAATAGGGGGCCACGTCGATAAAGTTGATGCCCTCATCCAACGCCACGTGAACGGTTCGAATACCCTCGTCCTCATCAATATCCCGGAAGACCCCTCCGAGAGAGGAGGCTCCGAAGCTGAGAGCGGAAACCTGCAGGCCGGTGCGGCCAAGCTGTCTGTACTTCATGGGCAGGACAAAGAATAGTAGACTTCTGCTTGAAAAAAAACACCCGGGACCCTCTTAATGTGCCGCGGCAGCGCGGCAGCGCGGAGGCGTTGTTTTTCACCAGCGGCAACAGCCGAAGCTGAGAACAGATGAAAATCACCTGGTTCGGACACGCGGCCTTCTCCATCGAGGGAGTCAATTCCTCCGGTGAGGCGGTCAAGATCATCCTCGATCCCTACAACTACCCCGCCTGCGGCGGCTATCTTCCCATCGATGAGGAGGCCGACATCGTCTCGATCAGCCATCACAATGAGCGCTACCACTCCGATCTCTCGGCGATCCGGGGAGACTACGAGCTGATCGATGCCCTGGAGCATGCCGGCGGTTCGCTCACCTGCCACGGCGTGGAATTCTCCGCCTTCGAGGTATATGAGC
>JAKUSY010000414.1 GCA_022451445.1 Planctomycetota bacterium | reverse complement strand
AATCCTTGAGACGGTTAAGGAGGGTGTTCGGGATACTGGGAAGGTCCAGTTGATGGGTTTTGGGACCTTTGAAGCGAGGCAGACCAAGGCCCGCGAAGGTCGAAATCCCCGTACTGGCGAGCCGATGATGATCGCGGCTTCCACCCGGTGCGCCTTCAAGGTGGGCAAGCAGTTCAAGGAGATGCTTTGTGCTAGAACTCCTGAACCTGAGGCCGTGGTTGAAGAAACCCCGACCCTGGAAGCCCTGGTAACAGCGGCACCGGCGATGGAAACGCCGACGCCGGAACCTGCTCAACCGGAGGTGGCTGAGACCGCAGAGGTAGCGGAGACCGAGGAAGTGGCCGAGCCGACCACTTCACAGTGGTCTTATACCGACTGAGTTTCAGCTCATCGAGGTTTACAGCATCGACTGTGGATCGACATCGATGGACAGGTCAACTCCTCTTCGGGGCTTGAGCCGGTCTTCGACTCTTTCCAGCAGTCGCTGGTTGACGGCGCTCGTAGGAGATTTGATCAAAATCTGTATACGGAACTTGCCCTGGAGCCTGTTCAGTGGGGCGGGTGCCGGACCGAGAATCCGGGGGCGGGACGCGAGAGCGCCCGCCCAGGTTTTTTTCAGCTCTGAAAGATCACCGGAGTCTCGCGCTCCTCCGCTTCCGTCGGCGGAGGCCGCCTGCCTGAGAATCTCTCCGATTCGAGCCGCCTCCTCCCGGACCTTTTCCTCTACCTTTCCGCTCAGGAGAATTTTCACCAGGCGGCCGAAGGGGGGGTAGCCCAGCGTTCTGCGGTATTCGAGCTCCCTGCGGAAGAACTCCTCGGCCTCTCCCTTCGCGGCGCTCTCGATCGCGTAGTGATCGGGTGAGAAGGTCTGGATGATGGCCAGGCCTCGCTCGTCGCCCCTTCCGGCCCTTCCGACCACCTGGGTCACCAGCTGCCAGGTCCGCTCAGCCGCCCTGAAATCCGGAAAGTGAAGCCCCGTGTCCGCCAGGAGGATACCCACGAGATTGACTCCAGGGAAGTCGTGTCCCTTGGCGACCATCTGGGTCCCGACAAGGATGTCGTACTCGCCGCGGGAGAAGGCCCCGAGCGCCTGCCTGAGCAGCCGGTGATTTCGCACCGTGTCCCTGTCGAGCCGCAGCACCCGGGCGTCGGGGAAGCGCCGTGAGATCTCCGCGACCACCTTCTCCGTTCCGACCCCGCTGTGCCGGAGCTGCTTCGAGCGGCAGTCGGGACAGGAGGATGGGACCATCTCCTTCAGGTCGCAGTAGTGGCAGCGCAGCAGGTTGTCGCCGCGGTGATAGGTCAGGCTCACGTCGCATTCATCGCAGCTGAGCACGTAGCCGCATTCGGAACATTGGATGTTGTTGGTGAAGCCGCGCCGGTTGAGATAGAGGATGCTCTGGGCACCGCGCTCGAGCTCCTTTCGGACCATTCTGTCGAGCTCTCGGGAGATGAGGCCGCTGCCGTCGCTGCGGTAGAAGCTGCCGTCGAGCTGTACGACGTAGACCCTGGGCAGGCCGTGGGTTGTCGCTCTCTCGGGCAGCTCGAGGAGCCCGTACTTGCCTTCACGGGCATTGTGAAGGGATTCGAGCGATGGCGTGGCGGAGCCGAGAATTACGTTCACATCCAGCAGCTTGCCGCGCATGACGGCGACGTCCCGGGCATGGTAGCGTGGCGAGGTGTCCTGCTTGTAGCTCGGCTCGTGCTCTTCATCGACGACGATCAGGCCCAGGTCAGGGATCGGGGCGAAGATAGCCGAGCGGGCTCCGATGATCAGGTCGGCTTTTCCCTCCTGGATGTTTCGCCACTGGCTCGTTCGTTCATTGGGAGACAGCATGCTGTGCAGGATGGCCACCTGGCGGCCCGGCAGGGCCTGCTTGAACCGCAGGACGGTCTGCGGGGTCAGGGCTATCTCCGGTACGAGGACGAGTCCCCTGCCGCCCTTGTCCAGAACCCGCCTCAGCGCCCGGAGGTAGACCTCCGTTTTTCCGCTTCCCGAGACTCCGTAGAGGAGCCAGGTCTTGAACTCCGCTGAGTCCAGGCTGGACTCGAGAGCCTCCACCGCGGCGGCCTGGGCGGGATTCAGTACGGGCTCCTGGCGGGGGGGGAGATTGGCGGTTTCGGATTCGTAGGGATCCAGCCGCTTCACCCTGGTCTTCTCCTCGAGCCATCCCTGCTCCTTCTGCCGGTCCAGGCTGGCGGCTCGTGCCCGCGCTTCCTTCAGCAGGCGGCTTCGTTCGATCACGCGGTCCCCGGGGCCGTCCTCCGCGAGCTTCCTCAGGATGCGCGCCTGCGCCGCCGCCCGCCGCTCGATGCGCCCGGCCTCTTCGAGGAGCTCGCCGGGGCTCCCGAGCGCGATGACCTCCCGGAGTTTCCGCTCCTTCGCCTTTCCGCTCCGGATGGCGGGGGGCAGCGCGGCCTCGAGGATCTCCCCCCAGCTGACCCGGTAATAGGATGAGATCCACCTGGTGAGCTCGAGCAGGTGTTCATCGAAGCGGCATTCGGGGTGGAGGATACTCTTGATCGGCTTGAGCTCGGGGACCTCGCTCTCAGCGGGGAAGCCGACGCAGACTCCCGTCGCCGTACGATGTCCGAAAGGCACGAGCACGCGGTGGCCGCGTCTCAGGTCGGTCCCCAGGTCGCCCGGTACGCTGTAATGAAAGGAGCGCAGCAGGGGGGCGTTGACCACGATCTCAGCGATAGAGGCGACCATCAGCCGTCGCTCCTCTGGTTCTCGAGCAGGGCATTCTCCGCGAGGATCCGCAGATAGCAGCTCTCGTAGGTGTCGACGGTCCGCCCCGGGTCGAATTCGCTGCGGGCCCTCTCGCGGGCCGCCGCCGAGAATCGGGCGGTCTTCTGCGGATCCGAGAGGATCTCGATGGCCTTGTCCGCCATCGCTTCGACGTTGGTGAACTCGCAGAGATAGCCGCAGCTTCCATCCTTCACCACCTCGGGCAGACCGCCGGTCCTGCTGGCTACGACCGGAACGCCGCAGGACATCGCCTCGAGGGCGGCGAGGCCGAAGCTCTCGTATTCACTCGGCAGCAGGAAGAGATCGAGCTGGGAGAGCATCTCGGGGACCTGGTCGACCGGTCCGAGGAAGGTGACGCGTTCCATGATCCCGAGCTCCGCCGCGAGGTTGCGGGCGGGTTCGAGATCGACCCCTTCGCCGATCATCAGCAGGCGTGCGGGAAGCTTTCGATGGACACGCTGGAAGATCCTGATGACGTCGAGGACCCGTTTTACCGGGCGAAAATTCGACATATGGCCCAGCAGGAACTCATCGGGGCCCGCAAAGGCGGCGCGCCTGGCTTCTGAGCGGAACCCGGGAGCAAACTTGTCCGAGTCGACGAAGTTCGGGATGATCTCCACGGGGTTGTCGATATTGAATCGCCGCCGGGTTTCCTCGCCGAGCTGGTCGCTCACGGCGGTGATTCCATCGGATTTCTCGAGGCTGAAGCGGGTGATCTCGAAGAACGAATTGTCGATGCCCACGAGGGTGATGTCCGTTCCGTGCAGGGTGGTGATCGTCGCGGGCCTCTGCTCCGCCGGCAGCATCCGGGTGCAGAGCCAGGCCGCGATGGCGTGGGGTATGGCGTAGTGGACGTGGATGATGTCGAGGGAGTGCTCCCGGC
>JAKUSY010000413.1 GCA_022451445.1 Planctomycetota bacterium | reverse complement strand
GTCCGCGGCGATAAAGTCCGGATCGAGGCTGGCGCTGGTGACGAGAGGCCCGCCGCTGCCACCAAGCAGGATGCTGAGACGGGAGGAGTCGGCATGGGCGATGACGATATCCCTGCCGCCGGAGCCGTCGATGTCCGCCGGGAAAAAGATCCCGGGGGCGAAGCCCGGCAGGCTCTCCTCACGCAGGAAGTAGGAGAGCCGCTCGAAGCGACCGCCTCCGGCATTGCCGGCGAACGCCGCGCGATCCTCGTCCATCACCAGGATGTCCTTTTTCCCATCGCCGTCCATGTCGGAAAACGCCAGGTTCTCCGGCCGCCAGGCCTGGTCGAAAACCTCCCTGGGCGCGGCGAGATTTCCCTGCCCATCGTTTCGAAGCAGGTAAACGGAAAAATCTGCCGCCACCAGCACATCCACATCGCCATCATCATCGGCGTCGCCGGCTGAGATCGCGCGCAGGCCAGTGTCGAGCTCAAAATGAACCGGCGTCTCGAAGGTGCCGTCTCCAAGGCTGAGAAAAATGGACAGCCGGGCTCCAAGCACCCTATTGGCCACGGCCAGGTCCATCGCACCGTCACCGTTGAGATCCGCAAGCTCCACCCTCCAGGCGAAAGGAAGCCCCAGCAGTACCGGGTCCCCGAAGACCCCTCCGCCGATATTGTGCAGATGCCCCACGCCATCCTCGCTCAGGAAGACCACGTCATTGTCCCCATCTCCGTCGAGGTCACCCGTGGAGAGCTCCCGGGTCGTCCCCGCCGCGAAGTAATTAGCCTCCTCGAATCGAAGAGGGACCGCGGGGTCCGTCGAGCGGTTGAGCAGGATCCTGACGGAGTTCTCGGATGATACCGCCAGGTCGCTGAGGCCATCCCCATCCAGGTCAGCTGTGGCGAGACCCTGTCCGGCGCCGCCGAGGACAACGGTTTCACTCAAAGCCAGGGGAAGCGGAGCCAGCTCGCATTCGTCGGGGATATTGTTCGAATTGCAATCCCGGCTGTCCCCCGAGGCTATGTCCTCCCGGTCGACCGTACCGTTTCCGTTGCAGTCAACGGCGGGAAGAGCCGGAGCCTCGCAGAAAAGCAGGGCGGCAGCGAGAATCCACAGAATCCGCGTGGACCGCATCGAACGAACCTCCTGGGTACCTGGCTTTTTAACCGCGGGGATCTCCATTGTACCTTCAAAAAGCCCGGCTGGCAGCATGGAAGCGAATTCTGCGGGAAAGTAAGGAGATGGCTCAACCGGGTGAAAAAATGGCGGAGAGACTGGGATTCGAACCCAGGGACCCCTTGCGAGGTCAATGGTTTTCAAAACCATCCCGTTCGGCCGCTCCGGCATCTCTCCGCTGAAGCTCAATCGACCGTTGGTTCACCGCGAATTGTGCGAAACTGCCAAGCTCGTTGTCAAGAACGGCTAGAAAAACAGGAAAAAGACCAGGGAGCCTTTCACCGCCCGCGGGAGAGGAAAATCACCCGGTGGACCCGTTGGTTGAGCCGGATTCGCCCCGAATTCCGCCCCCCCCGCGTCTCTCCCGGTAGACTCCCCGGAGGAGCTCAGCGCGCTCATCCGCCATTACCCAGACCTGGACCCTGGGAAAGTGGTTGTTGGAGCTATTGGCGAGCACCTCGAAAACCGAGCAATGGGCCCCGGCCTTGGGGTCCACAGCCCCGTAGACGACCTCCGGGATCCTCGCCTGGACGATGGCCCCGGCGCACATGAGACAGGGCTCGAGTGTCACGTAGAGAACGCAATCCGTCAGGCGCCACGACTTGTAATAATCGGCGGCCTGCGTGATAGCGAGGATCTCGGCGTGGGCGGTCGGGTCCTTCAGGAGCTCGCGCTGGTTGTGAGCCCGGGCGACAACCCGCCCGCTCTCCACATCGACGATCACCGCTCCGACGGGAACCTCCTCAGCCTCGCGGGCTCTCCGGGCCTCCTTGAGAGCCTCTGCCATGAAGCGCTCGGGACTCAGGTCTTCCAGGAAAGCCGGACTTTCATCACTCATGCCGTGTTCTCCGTTGCGGGTGCCCGGGAGTATAGCAGTCCCGCTCCCGCCTGCGCAATCGGCACCCCGGAATACTCCCCATCGTCGCGGGCGGGAATAAAACCTTGAAAGACCCCGGCTCCGTTCCTAATATCCTTAAACTCGAAGCGAGACAAAAGGTGCGCCCATAGCTCAATTGGATAGAGTACCGGTCTACGAAACCGGGGGTTCCAGGTTCGAATCCTGGTGGGCGCGCCATTGAATCAGCAGGGGCCTCGTGCTGGAAGTCATGAGCCCCCTTTTTTTTTTAACGGAACCAGCGGACCGGAAGCAAACCAGGGAAAGCGCGCATGCAATTTACCCGGAGCCCTGATGTCGGCACCCCGAAGCGAAATTTCATCCCGGCGGATTTCGACCCCGCGGACAAGGAGAGCCTGCGGGAATCCGTAGACGCCCTGCTCGCCAGGACAGTGGACGAGCCGGACGAGCTCGAGAACTTCCTGCGGGACTGGAGCGAGCTCACGGGGATCGTCGACGCTGAAAAGGCCCGGCGCTATATCGCCAAGACCTGCTACACCGACGATGAGGAGATCAAGGAAAGCTATCTCAGCTATGAGCGCGAGGTGGTGCCGTACTACAGCGAGCTCGATGACAGCCTCGATCGAAAATACCTCGCCAGCCCGGCCCGTGACAAGCTCGCGGACCACTACGAGGTCTTTGACCGCAGGCGCAAGACCAAGGCCGACCTCTTCCGCAAGGAGAACACGCTCCTGGAGGCTGAAGACACGGAGCTCCACGCGGGATACATAGAGATCCAGGGCGCCATCACGGTCGAGGTCGATGGAGAGACCCTCACACCCCAGCAATGCTCCGCGCTGCTGGAAAATCCCGACCGGAGGCTTCGCGAGAGGGCCTTCAGAAAGCTGGCCAACCGGCGGCTCGAGGACAGGGAGAAGATCGAGGAGCTCTTCGATCAGATGCTCGCCATACGCCACAAGATCGCCCTGAACGCCGGCTTTGAAAATTACCGGGACTACCGCTTCGCGGAGCTCTGCCGGTTCGACTACGGGCCCGCTCAATGCGCCGACTTCCACAGCGCGGTGGAGGAGGTTGTCGTGCCCGCTGTCGCGAAGCTCACCCGGAAAAGAATCGAGAAGCTCGGGATCGATTCCCTTCGCCCCTGGGACCGGGTGGTCAGCCCCTTCGGCCGTCCCCCCTGCAGCCCCTTCGCGACAGAAGAAGAGTACATAGAGAAAACACAGGCTCTCTTCCGGGCGGTCGACCCGGTCTTTGAAAAGGAATTCGACATCCTCGAGCGCAACGGTCTGCTCGATCTCATGAGCCGGCCTGGAAAAGCGCCGGGCGGCTATATGTATCCCATCGAGGACATGAGACTGCCGTTCATCTTCTTCAACGCGGTCGGGACCCACTCGGACATCCAGACCCTCCTCCATGAGGGCGGCCACGCCTTCCACACCATCGCCACCAGGAATGAACCGCTGGGCGACTATCGCTCCGCCCCCATGGAGTTCTGCGAGGTCGCCAGCATGACCATGGAGCTCTTCGGGCTCGAAAGGATCGATGAGATCTACGATTCCGAAGACGCGCGAGAGGCGAAGTACCTGCAGCTCGAGAGCATCGTGGACCTCTTCGGCTGGGTCGCGCCCATCG
>JAKUSY010000412.1 GCA_022451445.1 Planctomycetota bacterium | reverse complement strand
CCTCTTCCCTTCTGAGCACAGGGAACCCCGTCGAAAAAAGATACTGCCTTTGCTGGCGAAGACTGACACGCTCCGTCCTGGAAGCGCTCCGCCTCAGTCCGCCGCCCCGCCACCCGAGTCGCCCGCCTCCGGCAGCAATCGCTTCAGGACCTTCCTCTCCAGCTTGCTGTAATATCTTTCGAGGAATGAATTGAACAGGCTCATATTGCCGGTCCTCCCCATGATCCAGTAGACCTCGAGGCGGCTAATGCGACTCACGACTCCGGCGGCGCAGGGGTTCTCCAATTCGGCCAGCAGCGCCAGGGTCCTCAGGCCAATCAGGAGCGGCCAGGCGCAGGCCAGGCGCAGCCTCACCTGGAGCCTGGGTATGGCGAGGGTGTACTTCCAGCCCGCCCGGTAATGCGCCAGGGTCTCCCTGATGAGCTCGTGAACGACAGGACGGAACCGGTCCCTGCCGGCCTCGTTCTCCAGGTCCTGTATCCCGAGCCCGCAGGCCTCCAGCCTCTCAAGCGGCAGGTAGCAGCGGCCCCTTGCAAGGTCGCCGTCGATGTCGCGCAGGATATTGGTCAGCTGGAGCCCCTTGCCGAAGCGCACTCCGAGCTCCCGCATCTCAGCCATCGACCAGCCACCGAGGGCGGGAATATGCGCCATCGTCAGATCAGTCCAGAACTCGCCGACGCAGCCGGCCACGTGGTAGCAATAGAGATCCAGCTCACCGCCGTCTTTCAGTGCGCCAACCTCGCCGCTCTCACCGGAGGGAAAGCGCGCCAGGTCGGTCTCCATTCCCCTCGCCAGGGTGGTAACGAGCGTGCGAATGAGGTGGCGATCACTGCCGCTGAATTTTTCCAGAAGCGCGAAGCACTCTCCTATCCGGCGCAGAAGCTGCTGCTCGGCAAGGTGCTCCTGGGGGTCACCCACCCTGGAAACCATCGAGTTGAGGCTCTCCGGGGCGGGCTCAGCGAGCTCGAACTGGCGGCGAAAACTCTCGAGATGGAGCAGCCGCTCATCTACCGGCAGCAGGCGTGTATCAGCGATCGTATCGGCGCACCTGCAAAACAGGTAGGCGACGCCAAGCTGCGCGCGAACGGACGAAGGCAGGATTCGCAGGGTGAGGTAGAAGCTCCGGCTGACCCCCTTCAGGATGGAATTCAGCTCGCGATGGATCGAGACGCCAGGCATGGAAAAAAGAATAGCATGCCCCCCGCTCCCCCGCGCACTTCGCTTTGAACAAGATCCGGCCCGCCCGGAAGGAATATCATTCCCTTCCCCTACCTACTTGCCCGAACACCCTGCAACACTCTATCATGCGGACAGTCAAAGAAACCCACGAGCAGCCGTTCCATGAGTCGAAACTCCTACACCAGTCTCTACCCGGTCACATCCTTTCTGCTGCTCCTCAATGGAGGGTTCTTCGCGCTGCAGGTGATCACCGAGAGGAGCATCGACCCCGGCACGGTCCTATTGGACCTTGGCGCCATTCATGGCCGCAGCATCCACAACGGCGAACCCTGGCGGCTTATTTCCGGCACCTTCCTCCATGGCCCCTGGTGGCACATCGCGGTCAACTGCATGGCCCTCCACTCCCTCGGCCGCTTCCTGGAGCCGCTCCTGTCCAAGTCCAAGTTCTTCTCGATCTACATGCTGCGCGCCCTTGGAGGCAGCATAGCGAGCTACTCCTGGCCAGCCCTGGAGCTGCGGACAGAATCCCTCAGCGATCTGGTCTCGGTCCTGCTGGGGCAACAGCCGCCAACCGGTTCGCCGGAGGCGGTCGGCAACTTCGTCCATCATATGTCGGTTGGATGCTCGGGCGCCGTGTTCGGACTGTTCGGATTGATTCTCGTCTACTTCATCAAGCAACGCCATCCGGGGCTGCGACCCATGCTCGCCCAGTTCTTCCCCTTGTTCATATTGTTTGCCTTCGTATTTCCCATGTTCGGGATTCACATCGACCACGCAGCCCACATCGGCGGCTTCGTCATCGGTGGAATCTGCGGCCTCACCGTAGCGAATTACGCCACCAGCGAGACCTCCCTGCGCTGGCGAATCCCCGCCGGCTTGACCGGCCTGCTGATGATCGCCTGCCTCGCCATGGCTGTCTTCAGCTTCGGATCGAAACACTGGGGCTGGAATTAAAAAAGCCCGTTCTCTTGCCCGCCACCGCCCCGGACAGGCTTCGCTCCTGGCTGGCTCCATCCGCAAACTGCCTGATTCAGGGCTTTTTCAGGTCGCCGGGCGGCTCCGGGTATATCCCGACCGTCCCCCGGGCCCCAGAGCTGAAAACGGCAGGGGAAAACCCACCTCAATTTTTTCTTTTTCTATACCCGCGTTATACTTACGATCACCGCTGAACTCGGAGGCCTGTCTTCCGGGCAGCCTGAAACACTTCCGCCTTTGACCACCAGGAGGCCGAGGATTTGTCCAGAATAGCGGGGGAAAAGCGCCCGACGAACGCGGCTGTGAGGCTCCGCCTGCTCTGCGCCCTGGCATCCCTGGCCCTCCTGCCGGCCCCGGCGCGCTCGATCGCCCAGGACATTATCCCCCTGCAGGTGATAGTCGATGCGGCCGCCGAGGTGGCTGACGATACCGGCCCGGGGAAAGAGGAAGCCCCCGCGGACTGGTTTAAAATAGAGAAAGAGTACCGCAGCGGCGCCGTCCCCGGAGAAGAGGCCGAGCTGCGCTCACGGATCGAGCTTGCCAGGGAGCGCTTCAAGGCCGGAGAGTGGGCCGCCGGACAGACGCTCCTCGACGAGGTGCTCGCCAGGGTAGCCTCCGCCGGCTACCGAAAACAGCGCCTGCTCGATATCGCGCGCAGGCACCGTGAACGCGAGAGCACGCTTGCCGAGGCGGAAGAAAACCCCTCTCAGCGTATCCGCGCGACCGGGGCGGGCGTAATAGCCCCGCAGGAGCTGGCCGGCGACCTGCGCATCCTCACGACGGAGGTCTATTCGAGCGACCACATCAGGTACCTGCCCATCGCCGACGCCCTGCGGGAGCTCCTGCTGGCGATGCCCGAAGAGGCCAGGGCGGCCTACCGCTCGACCTACGAAGCGCCCGCGCGGCAGGCCCTCGCGGCCGGCCGCAAGCTGCCGTTTGATTCATCCCACGACGCCCTGCGCGCCGTCGCCGAACGCTATCCTCTCACCCGGTCCGGACAGGAGGCCTGGGAGAGGCTGGCAGGAAGACTGGCGGACTCCGGCCGTGTGGCCGAGGCCGCCTCGGCCATCAGGGCCCGCCTCTCCCTGCCCTTCGATACCGTCACCCCGGAATCCTCCTCCCGTCCCGAGGTGCTCGCGCAGGCCGCGGCCCTCCACCTGATGGCCGGCGACCTGGAATCGGGCCGGCGCTTCCTCGATGAGATCCTCTCCTCCTACCCCGACGAGACGGTGCGGCTGCGCGGAGAGGCCCGGCTCGGGACCTCGCTGGCTGACTCGCCCCTCCTGAAGAGCCTTCGCGAATATGCCAGGGGGGCCTCGCTGGCCCCCTCCCAATGGCCGGCGCCACTTGGCGGATACGCTCACACCGGCTCTCCCGGGAACCCGGACAAGATACCCCTGCTCGGGACGGAACCCCGCTGGATCCATCCATTCAGGCATCCAACCTCGAACATGCTCCGCACCTCCAGCAAACGGGTTGGAGTCCTGCGGGTGGTCAACCGTCCCG
>JAKUSY010000411.1 GCA_022451445.1 Planctomycetota bacterium | reverse complement strand
CGGGAGACTTCGGGCGGGCGGAGTCGACCTTCGCGGCCCTCGTGAACGCGCGCCCCGACGAAGCCTTCAATCACCTGCAGTACTCGGTGCGCGAAGAGATCAACGTCCATCGCGTCGTGCTCGCCTGGCGCGCGTGGTCGATGCTCGACATCGCCGGCAAAGAGCACGCGCACACCCTATTACGTCAATCAGTCCGTTTCTGCGTTAAGTCCGAGAAAAACCGCAGGAATACCGCGCTCCGCCGCCTACTGCCGAGGCTCCTCGATACCCACAAGCTGCTCGGCCGCACGCCGGGCTCGCGCAAGGCCGACGATGGCTGGATCGACAGGATGAGCCGGCTCGTCTTCGCAAGCACACGTGAGCAAGCGGCCGATGCCGTCGCGGCCGCGCTCGCCGAAGGCTTCACTACAGCGCACGTCGGCGAAGCGATCTCACTCGCCGCGAACCGGCTCGTGCTGAACGACCGGGGCAGGAAAAAACGGGGGAGCTCGAAGCTGAAGCCGATGGGCAGTGTACACGGCGCCTCCGTCGGTGTTCACGCATCGGACGCGGCGAACGCGTGGCGCAACATCGCGCGCGTCAGCGATGATCGCAACGCGCTCGCGAGTCTCATCATCGGCGCCTACCATACCGCCGGGCAACGCGGCAACGTCACCGACGAACCGTTCCACGCAGAGGCGCTCGATGCCCTCAAGACAAAGGACCCCGACAGGCTCCTCGACGAAACAAGCTCGGCCATCCGTGGGCGAGACCAGGCGCGCGCCAGCGCGCTCGTTCAGCGCTACGGCGAGCTCGGCCATCCTCTCCGTCCCGTCATGAACCTGCTCCTCGGCTTCGCCGTCAGCGAAGACGGCGCTCTCCACGCCGAGAAGTACTACCACACGGTCGAGGAAGAGTTCAGCGCGACGCGCGAGAAGTTCCGCTGGCGCCAGCCGGTGGCCCTGGCGCGAGTAACCGCGAGCGAGTACGGGCTGAGCCCCGGCGCCTCCAGGGACACGCCGAAGGCTGGCGGTGAGCGGGCGCCGGGTTACGAGGAAGCGTGCGACCTGCTGAAGGTCGGCGTCTGACGATCGGGGGGACAGCGACGAAGGCGCCCGAGTCGCGATCTTCAACGCCCCCGTTGATTTCGCTCCGTCATTCGATGAGAATATCTACGGGAGAGGGCGCCCAGGAGGGCCGTTTCTTTCCATCCCCAAGTGACAAGCATCCAGGGTTATAGCATATGATCCCGCGAAGGAAGTTCCGGTGGCGATGGCCGACTCTTGAATGCGTCGTGGCAATTGTCGTTTGCAGTGGGACGGGCGCTCTCGCGCAGGAGATCTCGTTCAACCGCGACATCCGCCCGATCCTGGCCGAGCGGTGCTTCGCCTGCCATGGAGCGGACACGAACAAACGCAAGGCCAAGCTCCGCCTGGATCGGGCGACCGGGGCGGACGGAGCGTATCGAACCCGCGATGGCTCGACCGCGATCAAGCCCGGCTCGATCAAGGAAAGTGCGCTGTGGAATCGAATCACTACGAGCGATGCCGACGATGTAATGCCTCCGCCAAAAGCGCACAAGAAGCCTCTATCCGCTGGGGAGAAACAGGTCATCAAGCTCTGGATCGAGGCGGGGGCTCCCTACGAGGAGTTCTGGGCCTTCGTGCCTCCCCGGATGCCGGCGGTCCCGGCGGTAAAAAATCGCGCGTGGAGCCGGCAGCGAATCGATCTGCATGTGCTGGAGCGGCTCGAACCCGCCAGGTTGACGCCATCCGAAGAGACGGACAAGCGCACCCTCATTCGCCGGGTAACCTTCGATCTCACAGGGCTTCCCCCCACCCGGGATGAGGTGCGGGAGTTCCTGGCGGACAAGAGCCCAAGGGCGTACGAAACCCTCGTCGATCGCCTGCTCGCCGGGCAACAGTACGGCGAGCACATGGCCCGCTATTGGCTGGACCTGGTCCGCTTCGCGGACACCAACGGCATGCACAAGGATTTTTACAGAAACTCCATAGCCTACCGCGATTGGGTGATCAGGGCGTTCAACAACAACCTGAGCTACGACGACTTCGTCCGCTACCAGCTGGCCGGCGATCTCTTCCCGGACGCCAGCAGCGACCAGCTTGCGGCGTCGGGATTCAACCGCCTTCACCTGATCATCGATCGCGGAACCGCGCTGCCCGAGGAGAGCTTTTTCAAGAACGTGGTCGACCGGGTCACCGCGGTGGGAACCGCCTTCATGGGAATGAGCGTCCACTGCGCCTCCTGCCACGATCACAAATACGATCCGCTGACACAGAAAGACTTTTACTCACTCTTCGCCTTTTTCAACAACATCGACGCGGCGCCGGAGACCGGCGGGGGTCCAAAGAACGGCCTGCAACCGCCGATCGCGCCGCTGGCAACGTCCGCGCAGCAGAAGCAGCTGAACGAAATAAACGACCGGCTCTCCAGGCTCGTTCCTGAGCTGCAGCTCGCCGGGAAGACCGCGCAGGACGAGAAAGACCCGAAGAAGAAGGAGAAGCTCACGCAGGCGAAACAAAAGCTGGACGAGCAGAAGAAAGACCTGGAAAAGCAGCGCGGCGAGATCGAGCGGGCCAGGCCCCGGGCCATGGTGATGAAGGAACGCTCGGAGGTCCGTCCGACGCACATCATGAAACGCGGGCGCTACGATGACCCCGGTGAAGAGGTCACGCGCAATACGCCCGAGTTTTTCCCCGCCATGAAGAAGAAAGGGAAGACCGCCTCGCGCAGCGACCTCGCCGAGTGGTTTGTCGACCGCCGGAACCCGCTGACGGCGAGAGTCGCGGTCAATCGCTTCTGGCAGCAGCTCTTTGGAGTCGGCCTGGTAAAAACCTCTGAGGACCTGGGCACGCAGGGCGAAGCCCCCAGCCATCCCGAGCTGCTCGACTACCTCACGGTATCGTTCATAGAAAGCGAATGGGACATCAAGGCCCTGGTCAAACAGATCGTGATGTCGAAGACCTATCGACAGTCGTCGGTGGCCACGCCGGAGGAGTTCAGGAAAGATCCGGAGAACAGGCTGCTCGCGCGCGGATCGCGCTTTCGACTGGATGCCGAGATGATCCGCGACCAGATCCTGGCAACCAGCGGGCTGCTCGTGAGCAATATGTATGGAAAGAGCGTCAAGCCGCCCCAGCCGGATGGTCTCTGGAAGGCGGTGACCATGATCGGTGAGCGATTCAGAGCCGACAAGGGCGAGGCGATCTATCGTCGCAGCGTCTACACCTATTGGAAGCGTGGGATGCCGCCGCCGCAGATGACCATCCTGAACGCGCCGATCCGGGATGCCTGCGTCGCGCGCCGCGAGCGTACCAACACACCCTCGCAGGCCCTGTTGCTCCTGAACGAAAACGAGTACCTGAAGGCCGCACGAAACCTGGCACAGCACGTGCTTGCCCGGAAGGAGCTCGATACGCCGCAACAACTCGAGCTGGTCTATGAGACCGTGACCTCGCAGCTGCCGGACAGGAATGAGCGGGCCATCCTCTCGAGGCTGCTCAAGGATCTGCAGAAGCGCTATCGAGCGACCCCCGCCCTGGCGGACGAAATCTGCAGGGGGCTGTCTCTGGATCGCCCCGGGGAGAAGGCGCAGCTTGGCGCATGGACGGTGCTGGTCAATGCGATCTACAATCTCGATATCACCAAGACCCGGGAATAGGGTTAACAAAATCAT
>JAKUSY010000410.1 GCA_022451445.1 Planctomycetota bacterium | reverse complement strand
GGGGTAGATCGGCTCGCCGATGGTGACCTTGACCGCCCCGGGCCGGACCAGGACCTTCCCCTTGGGCCAGCATTTGTGGCTCCCCTCGATACAGGCGGGAACGCTGGGGATGCCGAGCTCGGCGGCGACCACGGCAGGCCCTCTCTTGAAGCGGCCCATCGTGCCATCGCGAGACCTGGTTCCCTCGGGATAGATGATCAGGTTGCGCCCGCCCACATCGAGAAACGCCCTGGTGGCCGAGAGGTACTCGACAAAGCTCTCATGGCTGAACTTCCGCTCGATCGGAATGAGGTTCATGAAGAGATTCAGGAAGAACCGCCTGGGACCGTTGTTGAAGAAATAATCCTTGGCGGCCGTTAGCGCGAAGCCGTTGAAGCCGCTGCCGGCGGCGAGCATCAGCAGGGCGCTGTCCATGTGGCTGTTGTGGTTACCGCAGAGAATGTAGGGAGAGGACGGGAGCCTGTCACGCCCCTCGATGGTCAGTGGACAGTAGAACCGGAAGAAGAGCCTGCAATAGAGCTCAAAGGCACGCTTTACCAGGCGAACATAGAGCGGCTGGCGCCTGCTCAGATAGTCATACTTCGACTCCAGCTGGTGATTCGCAAGCGCGTCTCGAAAGCTCTTCAATGATCTTTACTCCAAAAGCCGACCCTGGCTCGGCCCGGTGGACCGCGGAATCGACGCTATGACTGGCCCTCGAGAACGGTATTTTTTCGGTACCTGTCATGCGCCTGGGCGAACTCGTTCATGAGGATCGAGGCTCCAAGCGAGAGCTCGAGGCCCAGGGCCGCACCGCAGATGATCTCAGCCAGCTTCTTGGAGGAGTCCTCACCCGTGCAGCCCAGCAATTCAAGGTTCTTCCTCTGCTGCTTGAGCCGGGTACCGCCGCCAACGGTCCCCACCGTGAGCGAGGGCATCGTGAGGCTGGCGTAGAGGTCTTCGCCGTTGCGGACCTCAAAGTCCATACTCCCGAGCGCGTTCTCCGAGACGCAGGCTACGTCCTGGCCCGTGGCCAGGTAGATGGCCGCCAGCGCGTTGGACACGTGCATGTTCATCCCGACGACCCCGGCCATCTGGGAGCCGCGGCTGCATTGCCGCCATCCCCGCACATAATGCGCCGCATCGGCCCTGAGGACCCTCTTGAGATACCTGGCCTCGATCAGGGTGCTGGCGATGACCTGATGGCCGCGGCCGAGCAGGATGGTCTTGGTCGCCGGGTTCTTGTCACAGTTGAAGTTGCTCTCTATGTAGTACTGAAACTTCTTCACGCGACCGTACTCTTCTTTGATGAGGATGCAGGCCTCCCGGGTGGCAATCGTCACCATGTTCTGGCCGGCCGCCTCGGCCGTGGAGTAGACGAAATCGAGGATCACGCTGTTCTGGATCAGGTAGGGATCGATCCTGAGCAACTTGCCGTAGTTCGTCGACGACTCCGCGGCCTCCCTGATCAATTCGAAATTCTCCTGGAGCCATCGCTTGAACTCAGGCCCGTCCTCGATGTCATTGAAGATGAAAATAGGACTACGGGAGATCTCCTGCTTGAGGTGCCGGGTCTTGATCCCGCCGGAGAGGGACGTCAGGTACAGTCCCCTCGACATGGACATCGAGAGGGTCGCCTCCAGGGTGCAGAGAGGAATGTAATACTCCCCCCGGGCATAGGACCCATCCAGGACCAGTGGACCGGCCACAGCCAACGGCAAATTCACGCTGCCAATGTGATTCTCTATAATCCCCTGGAAATCCAAAGGCTCATCCACACCGACACCATCAAGACGTACTCCCGTCTTGTCCTCGAGCCACTGAAGACGCTTCTGGGTATCTTCCGCCTCAAATCCCCTGGGGGGAAGGGCTCTCGCCATCCTATCGCTCCAACATATTTACAAACTCAAAGCCTAACTGAGCAGCAAGCCCACTTCCAATGTAAATAAGTCTCACAGACATATGAGGTTACGCCAAACATTATCAAGCGGTCGCGGCTGGGGCGCAGAACAGCCCGGCTGGCGGCTCAGGACCAGACAAAGATCTCGTTTCGCCCGGCGCTATAGCCGATAAAGGTCGCCAGCACGATGCGCGGTTCCACGCCGGCAAGACCCGGCACCTCGTGAATCATCCGGGTATTGAAGTAATAGAGATCGCCCGGCTCCAGGACAACCTCCACCCGCTCGATGCCCTTTTCCTCCGCGTAATCGTGGAAGGTCCCCGCCTTGAGAAAAGGATCCACCTCCGGCTCCCAGGCACGGCGATGGATAATGCCCTGGGCCGTGCGATCGCCCACCGAGGCATTCTGCAGCACCAGCACCCCGGCGAACTGGTGCTCGAAGGAATGGACCGCGTAATCGGAGCGCTTCTCGCGCAGGCGCACGGAGTCGAAATGAGGCGCGTAGGCGTAACCTCCGTAGTGCGCCCGCAGGATCGCCGGGCCGTAGAGGCTGCCATCATCTTCCCGGGCGGTCTGGACCTCCTTGTCCCTCGAAAGCTCCCGCAGCTTCGAGTAGATCAGCCCGACCGGATCACAATCATCATCGAAGAGCTGTTCGAAGAGCTCATGGGTCCGGCGGCTGTGCTCGAAGAAGGCCTCCCTGTCTTCGCCCCGGTAGCCGAGGCTGCTGCCGATATCGATCCGTACATGGGTCTCGTCGGTGCGGCGGCGAAAGTACTCTGCTCCCTCGGAGTCCTCCTCCGTGGTCCGGGAGAAGAAGCCCTCGGGGACAGCCTCCTGGAGAAACCTGTCCGGGATCGGCTCGCGGGGATCGTAGAGATGCCCCTCCTCTATGAGCCTGCCTACCAGCCGCCCGCAATCGGCCGGGGGGAAGACCCCTCGCAGCACGATGGCCGCGACCTCGCCGCGGGCCAGCGCGTCGAGGGGTCTCTCAAAAAGGTTGAACGCGCTCTCGAGATCAGGCTCAACCATGGCCCATGGTGATTTCATCTGCCCTCACCCCCGCCAGCCGTAAGCAGGAAAACTCTCGCCATCCTCTCGCCCCGGGAAAACACCTCCCGGGGGCAGCTGAGCAGCCGGCTCACTGCCATGGCCTGGTGAACTCAGGAAGGGTGTCCCTCAGAATTTCGAGGATCGCCTTGCGGGACTCCAGCCCGAGCTTGGGAAACTCATCGCCCACCTCTTTCGCTGTCAGCACGGCGCCGAGCCGGCGCGAGACATAGGCGGCTGTCATCGCAGGCAACTGCCTGAAGCCCTGGGTGTAGATCATGTAGCTCAGGGGATACTTGAACAGCCGCTTGTCGAGGTCGAGCTCATACAGGCTGCGGCCGCTTTTGTCGTGAGGCCCCTTGCCGGAGAACTCCTCGGAAAATCCGGAGGTTCCCTTCACCGGAGATGCGAGCTGGAACTCATCGGAGAAAAGCATATACCTCACCAACTCCTCGCCGGCTCTTCGAACAAGGCGCCGGGTCAATTCGCTTCGAAAACCCTGTTCGGGCTCGAGGGCCTTGTCGTAATATTCGCCCCGGATCTCCTGGTAGCGAGCCCTGGTGATCAGGTTCTGCATCTGGCTCTGGTGCTCCAGCACCATGAGCGCGGCAATGTCGCTGTGCCGCGACGGATAGGGACGAGTGTTGACCAGCTTGCCCAGGTCGGTGACGTGGGGGGGGGGGGGGGGGGGGGGGGGGGGGGGGGGGGGGGGGGGGGGGGGGGGGGGGGGGGGGGGGGGGGGGGGGG
>JAKUSY010000041.1:4455-12579 GCA_022451445.1 Planctomycetota bacterium | reverse complement strand
CGAGAGAGCCTTATGCCCCTTACTGAGCCCCGGCGCATAGAGCCTCACGACATCGATGTCCCTCTCCAGCCTGCTGCCCAGCACTTCCGCCACGACATGAAAAGCCGTCAGGGCCAGGTTGCAATGACGTCCCGCCGGCCCCTCTCCCGCGAATGGTCCGGAGTACACCAGCACCGCGCTGCCGACGGTCCCGTTGCCCCGGAGCTGAACTGTAGGATGGATCATCATCGTCTTGCCTCGCTCCTGTGGGAATTCCGTCTCGCTCTCGATGAGCCCCAGGCGGGCAGAGTTCACCTCAGCGATGGCCTTCACCGCGGCTACATCAGCGAGACCCTGCCGCAGATCATCGAGCACCGAGGTCTCGAAATGAGAATTGCGGACACCGAGGCGTCGCTGGAACCCCGCCCGTTCCCGATCCAGGTCCTGTGCGACGGTATCGAGGTTCCCCATGGCCTGCTCGATCCTGCGTTGCGACTCATCGAGACGTTCAAGGAGATCTTCAAGAGCCGCCTGGGTCTCCAGGCCGCTGCGAGGATCTTCCTGCCTGGCAAACGCCACGCCAGGACCTCGTCCGTCCATCCCGGGCTCCTGCCGATACGTGTGGATTCCGATCATCGAGAGCAACAATATGAATCCAAGCGCCTTGAAACACGCGTACAGCGGCCGCTCTTCCTGGTGTCCGACAGCCATTTCTCACCCCATCATTCTTCCCGATAGATAGCCCATCCACCCGTATGAAGAATACGATGCGCCCCCGGGGCGCGGCAAACCTGGCGCCTGGAACGTTCCCTTTTTGAATCCGGAAGAAGAATACCGGAAGTTCAGACCCACGAAGACCCGCCGTTCAGGGAGTGTCGGTTTTTTCGGAACCTGGAGGCGGATCCTGCTGGGGATTCGACGTTGCGGCCGCGGTTTTCCCCGCGGCCCCCTTGTCGCCTCCGCCCTTGCCTGCCTTCGCGGCATTGCCCCCGGCTGGTTTCTTCTTGCCCAGGCAGATCCAGATCAACCGCCCCGGCACGACCTCGACCCGGCCGACCTTCCTTCGCCCGATGAATTCCCGAACCGAGTCCAGGGAGAGCGCCTTGGACTCGAGCTTCTTCGCATCGAGTTCCATCGACTCCGTCAGACGGTCGATGAGCTCTCCGTTCACGAATACCGCGTGCTCGCGCTCGGTCGGCTCGACGAGCTCCTTGCTGTACTCAGGCCAGGGAGTATCGTCAATCGTCTCCGCATTATCCAGCAGTTCCCATAGCTCACAAGCCAGATGTGGAGCGAAGGGTTTGAGCACGACCAGGAAGGTCTCCAGGGTGCTCTTATCAACTTCTTCCAGGGTGGCTTCAGCGGTAAGAAAATTCACGAACTCCCGGATGGCGCTGACGGCGGTATGGAACTTGAGATCCTGGAGCCGTCTCGACACATCGTAGATGAGACGATGCTTGGCCACGAGGACATTCCTGGAGACGAAACGGCCCTTGTCAATACGCTCGCTCACCGATCTCCAGATCTTCTCGAGAAAACGCCGGGTCCTGTAGAGACTGTCCGCGTCAAAACTCGCGCTATTGCCCGCGGGGGCTTCGAGCAATTGGAGGCGAAGGGCATCAGCTCCGAATCGCCCCAACAGGTCTCCGTAAGAGGCGGCCAGGGTCTCATCTTCTCCCCCTTCCGGCTGATCCTTCGGAGCAAAGCTGAGAGTCCCGACCTGGCAGAATCGCCTGAACGGTTCAAAGGAAGGAATATACCGTTTCTTGTACAGGAACTTCGTGATGCAGCGAAGGCCTACGATCTCTTTTGGAGATAACCGGGTCCCGGCGAAGACCACGTCCACGGGAAGCAATCTCTCGAGGCCGTCGCTGGGAAAAGGCCTCGGGCGCTGCCGGGGCGGCTCACTGACGTCCTTATCGTTCGGCGACTCCTGCCCGGGCGAGTCACTCTCTCCAGCGCCGCTTTCTGCTTCCGCATCCTCTCCGCCTTGTTCCGATGCGGCCTCTCCCTCCAGGGCAGGCGCGCCGTCTTCCACAGGGTCATCATCGGAATCCCCGGCCGATTCAGTCGCCTCACCGGCGGCGGCAGACGCCTGTGACTCTTCCCGGAGAGGTTCACCGTCCGATTCACTCTCGGGAATCGGTTCGCCTTCCTCATCCGTTGAGGCGGGCTTCTGCTCCTGCGGGACGCTCTCGGAATCCTTGTCGGGGGCCTCATCGAGTTCCACGATCTCACCCTCGGCAGGTTCGGCAGGAGGAGGAGCCTGCTGGGAAGCTGCGGGGATGTCAGAAACCCCAGCACCAGGCTCACTATCCCCGGCCTCATCAGCGGGATCCGGCTCCGCGCAGGGATTCTCGAAGGCCTCCCTGAACCCATCAACAACGCCATCGAGACCAGGCAAAGCGGCCTGGAGATAGCTCCAGGCGCGGCCCAGCCAGGGAAGCAGGACCGGGTGGTCTCCCGGCTCGATCGATTCGAGCTCAAGCTGTGGACCATGCAACGGCAGCTTACCCTCATCGATGCCAGAGACCTCGGCGCCTTCCTCCGCACCCACGGCGCCATGATGGAGCGGAACCGGCGGTCCCCAGGCGCTCATCCCCGAAACCGGCAGGTTCCTCAGGGAGTAGCGGGTTTTCTTACTGCAGATTTCCCGTCGCGAGAGCAGCTTGATGATCCGCTCGCGGGCACGCACAGGGCTCATACCGCTGCAGGAGCTGGAATTGGTCAGCTTGCCATCACCCTCATAGGCTTCGGTAAGCCTTCCCTCATGATCAAAACTGGCGGAATTGGAATGAACCACCTCTCGGATTCGAAGCTTCACTCGTTTGGCGAACTCAAATTGTTTCCTGTCATGGGCGGGGATCCCGAGGACGACGCCATCGGAATACGGGCCCAACGCGAGGGGTGAGACCAGGACGGGTACCTTCTCGAGATTGATGGGATTCAGCGCGAACCCCCCCGTTCTCACTCCGGAAATATACGACTCCTGTCCATTTTCATAACGGGCCTGGTAGCTCTCTACCTCCTCGAGATAATCCGGATCCGTAACAAAATCGACGACCTCATGCCCGGGCGCCACGAGGATAAAGGTGAGCCCGTACAAGGCCTCGAGCCTGGTGGTAAAAACCGGCAACTGCAGGTACTCGTTGCGAAAAGGCTGAGAAAAGGCGAGCTGCAGCTCGGTACCTCTGCGGCGCCCGATGAGGGCCTTTTGCTCCTTACGCAACATCTCCGGCCATTGTGATTTATCTATATCAGAGTGGAGTTTTTCGGCGAAAGAAACGAGGTCGAGGCTCCATTGAAAGAACTCGTCCTCTATGACCGTCTCCGCTTCAGCCGGCTCTTCCGCGGCAGCGGCCTTGCCGGCGACGCGAACGGGCTGGATATGCTTGGAACGCAAGAGCTCGAGGAAGAGCCACTGCGTGAAACGGTAATAGGCGGGAGCCGAGGTTCTCCCGATCCTTGCTCCGGGGCCGACACAGGAACCGGCCTGGATCGCCAGGTCCTTCTCAACCGATTCCAGGCGGTCAATCTTTTCACTGATGAGTTCCGTCGGCGACTTTCCCTGCTGAAGGGCCTCCTCAAGAGCCTCCTCGTGAAATCCGTCCACTGTCCTGCCAATACGAACATCCTGCCCCTTGATACGTCGAAACCTGGAATAGACATCAGCGAGAACCAGGCAGCGGAGCTCGGTCCAGGTCAAGCCTCCGACCGGAAACGGCCATTGCAGGACCAGGCTGCCGGCGGAGTCCGCTGGAGCCTGCGCAGCATCCTCAGATTCGATGGCTTCAGACCAGGCCTTCTGCCATTTTTCCTCAACGACTGAATTGTCATAGGGATTGATCGCCATTCGGGCGAACATAAGACCCCCACCGGCAAGTTTCAACGGAAAAGACACACGGCCGGCCTGTGACGATCCCTATACCCCCGCGACTGGCCTGAAAACAGCCTTGACACCCATCCAAGTGATCTAGATATTAGGGCCTCCCTGAGGTACCTCATGAGGTATCATCGATCCGCAGATAAAACATTCGGGGGATTAGCTCAGTTGGGAGAGCGCAGCACTGGCAGTGCTGAGGTCACGGGTTCAAGTCCCGTATCCTCCACCAGGACACGCTTAAAGAGAGCGACGGAATGACCTTTCCATCGCTCTCTTTTTTCATGGAAAAACCCCGCGGCGCCGAGAGGGCTGACTGTGGAGATCGGGTTTTCAGCCTGATACCCTGTAGTAACCTTACATCTGTCTGATACCACCCCCCCTGCAGAACACATACCCAGGAGAGACGACAAGACGCAACGAATCAGCCGACGGGAGATGCTTCGAAACACGGCGATGGCCGGAATCGGGGCCTGGATCGCGGGCAGCACCTCGGCCAGCTATGGATCGCTCCCGAGCGAGAAGCTCAACATCGCCTGCATCGGCATCGGAGGCCGCGGACGGGCCAACCTGAATTCCCTTGCGAACCAGAACATTGTCGCCCTCTGCGATGTCGATGACAGCAGGGCGGGAAACGCCTACGCCAAGTTACCCAGGGCGAAGAAATTCTACGACTTCCGCAAGATGTTCGATTCGATGTCGAAGGACATCGACGCGGTGTCCGTCAGCACGCCCGACCATGCCCACTTCCATCCGGCTGTCACGGCGCTGGAGCTCGGCAAGCATCTCTATTGCGAAAAGCCGCTGGCCCATTCGGTAGAGGAGGTCCGCATCATGACCGACCTCGCCCGCAAGCAGAAGGTCGCCACCCAGCTCGGCGTCCAGCGCCATACGATCGGAAACGTTCACCGGGTCGTCGAGCTCATCCGGAAAAAAGCCATCGGAGAGGTCCGGGAGTGCCATTCCTGGGTAGGAGGAAGCAGGGGAATGCCTGGAATGCCCAAGGGCAACCCGCCGGTTCCTGAACATCTCAAATGGGATCTCTGGCTAGGGCCCGCGCGCTCACGCCCCTACAGCCCCGCCTACGCCCCCTACAACTGGCGCTTCTGGTGGGACTTCGGAACGGGCGAAACCGGTAATTGGGGATGCCACATCCTGGACATCCCCTACTGGGCCCTCGAGCTGAAGCACCCCGTGCGGGTCGAGGCCTCAGGACCGGAAGTCGATGCCGACCGCACCCCGAAATCATTGAAGACGCGCTTCCAATTCCCCGCGCGTGGAAATAACCCGCCCGTATCCCTCCACTGGTACCACTCCAAGAGCGGCCCGGAGGTCCTCAAAAAGCACAAGCTGCCTCACTTCGGATCAGGCACCCTCTTCATCGGCTCCGAGGGCATGCTCCTCTGTGACATCGGCAAGCGAAAGCTCTACCCCGAGGAGAAGTTCAAGGACTTCAAGGCTCCGGACAAGTTCCTGGCGGACTCTCCGGGCTTCCACAAGGAGTGGATCCTTGCCTGCAAGGGAGGCGCGCCGGCCACCTGTAATTTTGATTACTCCGGCCCCATGACCGAAACCGTCCTGCTCGGCAACGCGGCCTACCGCTGTGGAAAGAGCTTTGACTGGAAGCCTGAAAAGATCGAAGCCGTCGGGACCCCTGAGGCCAGGGCCTACACCCACTCAACCTTCAGGAAGGGCTGGGAGGTTTCCCTATAGGAGATCTGTTTCCACTCTGCGACGTCAAAGGAGAACCTGCGGATGAAACGAAGATCGTTCCTGAAAAAATCCAGCGGGCTGCTGGGGCTCTCCCTGGCGGGCGGTTTCCCATCCATCTCCGCGGCCGGGCGGAAGCTCCCGGCCGCCGAGCGCATCCGGGTCGCGGTCATCGGCGTCAACGGCCGGGGCAACAATCTCCTGCGGACCTTCGCGTCGATGAAAGATGTCGAGATCGCCGGAATCTGCGATGTCGACTCCCGCGTGCTCAACAGGAGGATCTCGGAAACGAAAAAAGACGGTCGCCACAACCCCGCCGGCCTCGGTGATTTCAGAAAAGCGATCGATGACAAGAACATCGACGCGATCGTCCTGGGGACGCCTGACCATTGGCACGCGATCCCGACAATCCTCGCCTGCATGGCGGGCAAGGACGTCTATACCGAGAAACCCGACAGCCACAACGTCATCGAGAGCTGCACCATGGCGGCCGCCGCCACGAAGCACAAGCGTGTCGTCCAGATGGGAACCCAGGCACGCAGTGGTCCCCACATGAAGGAAGCCAACGAATACATCGCGAGAGGCTCTCTCGGCAAGGTCCGCTACGCGACCGCCTGGGAGAGCATGAAGCAGGGCGGCCTTGGGCATCCGGCGGATGGACCGGCTCCAAAAGAGGTCGATTACGACATGTGGCTCGGCCCGGCTCCAAAGCGGTCCTTCAACCGCCTGCGCTTCCACGGCAACTGGCGCTGGTTCTTCGACTACGGCACCGGCGATGTCGGCAACGACGGCGTCCACCGGATCGATTACGCCCGCTGGGCGCTGCAGACGGGACTCGAGGCCCAGGGCGAGAAGCTCCCGAGCCTTCCCCGCAGTGTCTCGGCCAGCGGCGGCAAGCTGTATTTCGATGATGCGCAGGAATGGCCCGACACCCTGATGGCGAACTTCGACTACGGCAATTGCCTGCTCACCTACGAGATGCGGATCTGGTCACCCTACAAACTCCACGATGAAGCCGAGGGAGCGGCAGTCTACGGCGACAAGGGCTACGTGATCCTCGCCAACGGGCGCTGGCGCGCATACCGCCACGGGGGAGCGCTGGTCAAGAAATCCTCCGGGGGATCCAACCTCGACCAGACGAGTATCCACGTTCGAGATTTCCTCGACTGCATGAAGACCAGGAAGAAACCGGCGGCGGACCTGGCCACGGTGGGGCACCCCTCCAGCATGCTCTGCCACCTGGCCAATGCGTCGTGGCGTTCGGGGCGGACCTTGAAATTTGATCCCGGAACGACCAGCTTCAAGGGCGACAGCAAAGCCGACCGCTACCTGACGCGCGCTGAATACCGCGCCCCCTGGAAGCTGCCGAAGATCTCCGAGCTCTGAGAGTTCCGCGAAAATCCGTTCCAGCCGGCGCGGCCGTCCCTCCCACATCCATAGCCGCCGGGTTTCGCCGCGTCCGCTCCCGGCGCTTCACGGACCCGATACCGTACTTGACCCCAAAGCTCCAAGGCATGAACATCATCCTGCAGGGCCATGCGCCGGGCAAGTTCGGCTCCGGCGACCAAAGGCGAGCCCTCTCTGGAGGTTTCCCGGAATGTACAGCCAATCCTTTCCCAGGACGCTCTTGCTGTCCGCGCTGACGCTGCTCCCGGCGCGGGCAGTGCCCTCCGATCCTGTCGTCCTCGATGGACTTTTCGAAGACTGGAACGAGGTCTCGACCTCCCAGCTCGATCCCGCCGGAGATGGGACGGCCGGCGACGAAGATTTCTCCGAACTCAGGATCACAAATGATGAAGACCGCCTCTTCATCTACCTCGCCTTTCATGGAGAAGAGGAGCTTCTGCACGACTGGAACACAATGCGTCTTTTCATCGATACCGATGGCGACTCCCGGACAGGGAGATCCTTTCACGGTATCGGGGCGGAGATCGAGTGGTGTTTCGGCTGCCGGTCGGGAACCCGGCATAGCGAAAACGGCAGCCGCGGACTCCGGCACACCAACCTCTCTATCCTCAGCGCCCCCACCGTCACCTCGGGAATTTTCGAAATCTGTATCGCCCGCGATGCCATCGCTCTCGAGTCCGCCGGCAGGAGAATATCCATCGTGCTCTCGAGCTCGAACAGCGAGGGCGATCTCCTTCCCGACCTGCCGGGAGGAGTCTCCTATACCATCGACCCGGAGCGCGTACCTCCCGCCGAGCCGATCAGCCTCGGTCCGCGGCCGGAGGGCTCGATCCGCCTGAGCACCTACAACGTCAAAAACCCCGGCATCCTCAACGAGGAGCGAGCTCCTCATTTCCGAAGGATCTTCGAGGCGATCGATGCCGACATGTGGCTTCTGCAGGAACAGAACAGTACGGGAGCCGGGCTGAGCGCCCGGCTGAGCGCCTGGTTCCCGGGAAGCCGCTGGTACGTCACCGCCAATCATCGCTGGAATTTCACAGTCTCGAGATACCCGATCCTCTACCAGGGGCCCCTCACAGCTGAGCGCAGAACCATCGCCGCCCTCCTCGACACGAGCGCCGTCCTCGGGACCCACCTCCTGGTCATCA